>JAJPJZ010000379.1 GCA_021323935.1 Terriglobia bacterium
AGCCACACTGGTTCAAGGCTGTAGCAGGCTCGGTTGAGTACGTCGTCATCAAAGTGCAGTAAGACGGGCGCTAAGAGCAGCTTGGCGCGTTAAGGAAAGAGCGTGACCTGCCCGGCTTTGCCTCGGCGCGGGCCTGCGCTTGCCCCCCAACGGATGAAATGAACGCAATGGCTGCGTCGTGGTGCAGTTTGCTGCTGTGGAAAAGTAAACTGCACCACTGCCAATGGCTGCGCGGCATGGATGCAACTGTTGGTTCTTTGGTACAATCCCCCGTTGCTGTAGTTGTCAGGACAGGCAGCGGTGGTTATCCCGTAGTAACTAGTGACTTAAAAAAAGGTGAACCACCGGATAACCGCGTTTGAAGCAAGGCACATCGAATCTGGACAGCAGGGTCTCCATGTTAGCGCCCGTCGTCCCCGACCTACCCGAATTTGAGCCCGGCGAGCAGGCGCGCGAAAACGGCGTGTATCGCGTAATCCACGCGGAACACCGCGACGCGCATACCGCTACCATCCTGAAGGGCGACACCTTCCCGGTTTGCAAGAAGTGCGGCGACAAAGTGCGCTACCAGCTTTGGATTGCCAGCGATTACCTGGCGCGCTCCTGGGAGCGCAACGTCAAGGGAATGGGGTTGGTCGGCAGCAGAGCGTCGATGGAGAAGCGCGAGGCCGAAACCGGCCCGCGGTTGCACTCTGTCCATATTTATTCCGGCGACACCGAGCTGATCACGCGGCTTTGCGGCATCGTTTCGTCGGGACTCTCGCGCGGCGAGGCTGTGCTGATCGTGGCCACCGCCGAGCACCGCATGCAGTTGGTTTCGGAGCTGCAGACGGCAGGGGTTGACGTGCGCGCGCTGGCGCGCAGCGGCCGCTTCATGATGGTGGATGCGCACGAGGCGCTTTCCACTTTTATGCTGAACGGCATGCCCGATGCTGAGATGTTCAGCGGAACGGTGGGCGCACTGCTTGAAGATGCGCGCAGCCGTTCGCGCAGCACTCATAGCGGGCTGACGGTGTTTGGCGAAATGGTCGCCGTCCTGTGGGAACGGGGCAACAAGGAGGCTGCAGTCGCCCTCGAGGAATTGTGGAACGACGCGCTGAACCAGCGCGCATTCCAGCTTCATTGCGCGTATCCTCGCGCTGCCGTAACCATGGCCGACGATGAGAACCTGATCTGCCGCTCTCATTCCCACGTGGTGAATTGAGGTTTTTGTTTTGCTGTTGCGCCGCAGACCTGCCAATCGGCAGGTTTTTTGTTGGGGCCGCAACCGCTTGCGGCGCTAACCCGTGCGGCCTTGTTACGATTGCGCTGAGTGTTGAAACCTGACCCGTTCACTCCACACCGGCTGCTGCGCGGCCCTGACGCGCAAACCATCGCCGGCTGGGCGCTGAAGCCGCGCGCAGCGCTTCCCCGGGCCGAAGATCGCCTGTTCAAGGTTGCTGCCGGCGTGCAGGTCCTGTGCAGGTGCCACTGGCAGCCCCAAGCAAAGCCAGCGCCGGAAGACCGCGCCGGTAACTCCGCATCTGTTGCGCGCAGACGTGTTGCGCTGCCCGGTCAGGTGCGCTACACAACCCTTCTGCTGGTGCACGGGCTTGAAGGCTCCAGCGAATCGAATTACATGCTGGGGACGGCACAAAAAGCGTTTGCCGCCGGAATGAATGTGGCGCGCATGAACATTCGCAACTGCGGAGGCACGGAGCGGCTGAGCTCCACGCTTTATCATTCCGGCCTCTCTGAAGATTTGGCGGCGGTCGCGGAGCAACTTGCCGCCGATGAGCGGACCGGCATGGTCGCGATCGCCGGTTTTTCCCTTGGCGGCAATCAGGCGCTCAAGCTCGCGGGAGAATGGGGCGCAAGGCCGCCGGCTTACGTCAAGGCAGTCGCAGCCGTGTCTCCCGCAATGGATCTAGCGGCATCATGCGACCTGCTGCACCGCCGCCGCAACCGCGTGTACGAGTGGCAGTTCCTGCGCAGCCTGAAGCGCAGGGTAAAGCTCAAGCGCGCCCTGCCGGTGGGCGACGCTGACGCAAACCCGCGTGCGCAAGGCGCGACGGCACCTCGCCTGCGCAGCATGCGCGAATTTGATGATGTCATCACGGCGCCGGCTTTCGGCTTCGCCGGGGCCGCGGATTACTACGCGCGCGCCAGCGCTTCGCGGTTGCTGCCGGAGATCCGGGTGCCGACGCTCCTGATCTATGCCGCCGATGATCCATTCATTTGCGTGCTGCCGGAAACGCGCGAGCGGCTGCGCCAGAATCCCAGAATCACGGTGATGGAGTGCCGCAACGGCGGCCATTGCGGCTTCATTGGCGCAGGCGGAAGGCGCTGGGCGGAAGAGAAGGTTGTGGAGTTCGTGAGCCAGGCGTGACGCTGCGGAAAAAAGCGACGGGCTGCCGCGCGGAACGATCCGGCAGCCCAATGGTATTGGTCGTCAGCGGCTGGCGCGGTTGGTTCCGGCGTAATAGCCGCTGAGCGTGCGCACCTGCAGGTTCTTGTGTCCCGGGGCGTGCGCCACCACCTTGATTTGCCGATAGCCGGGCGCGGCGTCGCTGCTGGGCTTCTTGAACACGATCACGTATTGCGAGCGAATGTCGCGGGCCACAGTGCGCGCAATTTCATCAACTTCGCTGGCGTCTTTCGGGAAGAATGCCAGGCCGCCGGTCTGCTCGGCCATGGCCTGCAGCGCGCGCTTGGCCTTGCGCGTGCGCTCGTCTTTATCCAGGATGCCGATGGTGTACACCGTCGGCGCGTTCTCGTCGGAGAGGCGGCGGACGGTTTGCTCCAGCGACTCGGTGCTCATGTTGTCTTCGCCGTCGGTCACCACGAACAGGGCCTTTTTCTGGATGTGATCGCGGGCCTGAAGCTGCGACGAGCTCTTCTCCAGGTAATCGGCTGACGCGACCACCGCGTCATAAAGCGCCGTGCCGCCGCGCGATTCAATTTTCTCAAGCCCTTCTTTCAGCGTCGGAATGCTGTTGGTGAAATCAGTGTCGAGGTAATAAGCGTCATTGAAGTTGACGATGAACACTTTGTCGTCAGGATTCGAGGCCTTCACCAGATCGAGAGACGCAATGTTGACGCGCTCGCGCTTTTCGCGCATCGAGCCGGAATTATCAATCACAATGCCGAGCGCAACCGGCACATCGCGCCGCTCCACCAGCTTGATTTGGACCGGCTGGCCGTTCTGGTACACCGTGAATGGGCCATTGACACCGCAGGGGCCGGTGTTCACGCGCCCGCAACCGGGAAGGTCAGTGACGATGCGGCCTTTGTCGTCGACCACGGTGGCGTAGAGCTGGACTTCCTCAACCTCGGCGTGGAAGACGTATCCGCCCTCCTGGGTGGTGCTGGGCTCCTTCGCCTGGCCTTGCTGTGGGGCCATCTGGATGCTATCCACGCTTTTGCCGCCCGGCAGGCCGGGCTGCGCTTGATCGGGCTGAGCCTGCGCCGGCTGCTGCTGGGTTTGAGATTGCTGCTGCGCGGGATTCCCAGTTTGCATCGGGGCCTGGCCCTGTTCAGCCGGATTGCCCATCTGCATGGGCCGCTGTTGCCCGGGCTGAGCTTGCTGCTGCTGCGCGCCGGCCTGGCCCGCCGGAGCAGAATTCGGCGCCTGCTGCTGCGGGGCCTGCTGCTGCGCGCCGTTTGCCGGCGCTGAGGTCGTGATTCGAATTACCGGCGCTGGCTGCTGCTGCGCAGCCGGCGGTTGCGCCTGGTTCGTAGAGCCCGATTGCGCCTGCGCGCCCGCAACACCTGCGCCGGCGAACAGAACAATCAGGGCCCCATAGAGCTGTTTGTGAAGCTGCATAGATACCTTATTTATTGTAAACGCCTAAATTGCCGAGGAGTCGCGCGCTTACTGGTTGGGCGCGTAATACCCCGTCTTGGCATATACATGCAGCGGCGGCAGACCTTTTGGCGGATTCAGCTTGACCTTGATCTTGCGCCATTTGCCGTCGTGCGCTGAGTTAGTTGGACGGTAGCCGATGACGTATTGGTTGCGCAGCTCTACTCCGATCTTGCTGGCAACGTCGGCGAGCTCCGAGGCGTTGTCAATGGAGAAGGTGCGCCCGCCCGTCACTTCGCTGATATCGGTGAGCAGGCCGGGGCCGGCTCGCTCTTCCGGCGTGGGCGGAGCGGCTTCGTAAATTCCGATGGCGTAAATCTGAACGTCGGCTTCGCGCACCAGGTTCTTAATCTCTCCCTCGGTGTAGCGGCTGCGGTTATCGCCGCCATCAGAGATGATCAGGAGAGCTTTCTTCTGGTTGTGCGCGTTGCGCATCTTGTCGATGCCGAGATAGATCGCATCCAGCAGGGCGGTGCGCCCCTTGGCCTGGATGGTGATCATCTTGTCCTGAACTTCTTCCACCGAGCGGGTGAAATCGGCAATCAGCTCAGGTTTATCGGCGAACGTGATCATGAAAAATTCATCTTGCGGATTCGCCGTCTTGAAAAATTCCACGACCGCGTCGCGCGACTTCTGGATCTTGTCGGCCATCGAGCCGGAAACGTCGAAGATGACGCCCAGCGAGATCGGCGCGTCTTCGCTCGAGAAGCTCTGGATGGGCTGGGTCTTGTCGCCTTCGTACACCTGGAAATTTTCCTTCTCGAGGCCCGTGACCAGCCGGTTCATGGGGTCGGTGATCGTGACCGGCACCAGCACCAGGTTCACGTCTTTGATGATGGGCTTGGTGCGCGTCTTGATTCCCGGGATGTCGGGCGGCGTTGGAATTTCGGGCTTGCCGCTCTCTGGTTTTGAAATCGTGCGCGGTTCCACGTGAACCGGCGCGTCTTCAGCAGCGGCCGGAGCGCTGGAACCGGCAGGCGGCACGGTGGAGTGATCATCCGCCGCGGGCGCCACGGCTGATCCCGTGACCGGAACCGGAGCCGAGGCAGGGGCCGAATTTGCCGGAGGCGAACCGGCCTGCGCATTGTCCTGCGGGGCGGCCGGCGGCAGAGTTGCAGGCTTGGCCTCGGCCGTCTTGTCGGGCGGCGTTGCCTTGGCATCAGCCGCTTGCGCCGGCTTCGTATCTTGAATTACGGCTGGATTGGGCGGCGGCGTAAAGGCCGGCGCTGTGGCTGCAGGCGGAACGATCTTGTCTTTATCGTCAGCGCGCCGCACGTCCTGCGCGAAGGCCGGCGAAACACACGCAACGATCAGCAGGATGCACAAGGCTTGCACAATGCTCGCACTCCAGCGAAGGCAGCGCAGCCGGGCAATCGCAACTGGGAGGGTGATGCGTGACCCTTGTCCGCGGGTCATTTTATGCCTCTTGATGTAGCGATGGTACCACTCCGCGCAATGGCCAGGAAGGGCAGAGCTGCACGTTCAAGAAGTAAGATGTCAGGACGAAACACTCGGTTATCCAGCAAAAACCGGCGCTGGACGCCGAATTTCACGCTACCTCCCGCGGCCGGATGTTTTCAATCTTTTGACACGCCGTTAACAAACGCCACCAACCCCGACCGTCGTAACAGCAAGTAATCGTATTCGCAGCCAGGCGCAGCCTCTCAACCAGCCAGTTAATTTCGTTTGACTCGGTAGCAGCCGCCAGCCGGGCAATTTGTTACATTGAGGACTCGCATTTTGAACTCACGCCGCTGACTGGGCAGAAAGAACGAGAGAACACAAGCATGAGCGACCACTACCACGATCCCGCGGACCTGAAGCTGCTGAAAGATATGAGCAAAGCCGCGCCGGCGGAGTTTAATGCCTGGCTTAACCTCGATAAGATCGTCGCCCGTGAAGACGGCGCGGTGCCCCGCAAATATCGCGAGTTGATCGCGCTCGGGGTCGCGTGCACGACGCAATGTCCTTATTGCATTGAGGTGCACGTCAAGAACGCCAAGAAGGCGGGAGCAACGAAAGAGGAAGTCAGCGAAACGGCACTGATTGCGGCGGCGCTGCGTGCCGGCGGAGCAGCCACCCACGGCGCCATGGCGCTGAAGCTGTACGACCAGCCTTAACCGGCGTTACACCCGCGCCAGCGCGGCCCCCGGTTTGGCTTCCTTGTTGTGGCGCGCATTGCGCGCCAGCGCCAGCGACACGATCTGCGCGATCATTTCGGCGTAGTTGTACCCGGCTGCCTTGGCGGCCATGGCGAATTCTGCCTGGGCTGAGAGCCAGGGGTTGGGGTTCGCCTCAATCACGTAAACCTCACCATCTTTTTTCAGCCGCATATCAATGCGGCCATAGTCGCGCAACTTGAGCGCGTTATAAGCGGCAACCGCCGTGCTGCGGATGTTCTCGCTGGTCTCCTCGTCCAGGCCTTCAACCGGCGCGGACTTGGTGAGCTTGTAGGCTTCGGTTTCCTTGTTGAACTTGACGTCGCGGCAGGCAATGCGCGGCGCGTCCTTGCTCAGCTTTGAAAGATCAAGCTCAATGAGCGGCAGCACTTCAGCATGCTCGTAGCTGCCCCAGATTGCAGCGTAGATTTCGCGGCCTTCGATGTATTCCTCAACCAGCGCTGGCGAATTGAACTCCTCGTGCACATAGTGGATACGCTCCATCAACTCCTTTACCGAGGTGACGACCGCGCCGGCATCGATGCCGATCGAACCATCTTCGGAAGCCGGCTTCACGATCAACGGAAACTTGATGTCGTGGGCGTGATCAATCCGGCCGAGGTAGCTGGTAGCGAAGAACGGCGTCTGAATGCCGTGGAAGGCAAAAATCTTCTTGGCCAGGCTCTTGTCCTGCGCCAGGTGCAGGGCATGAGGCCCGGCGCCGGTGTAAGGAACACCGAGCAGGTCGAGATATGCGGCCATGTTCATGTCCTTGGTGTCATCGCCGGCGTAGGACTCAACCAGATTGAAGATGAGGTCGGCATCGCACTTGGCGAGCGCGTGCAGCGACGACGTTTTGCCGTCAAGCGCGTGGTAGAAGGGCTGGTGCCCGAGCCGGGTCAGCGCCTCGAAGATTTCGTCGCGATCGTGCTCCAGCTTGCGCCGGCGGCTGACTTTTTTGCCGTGGCCGTTGCGCCCGTTGCCGTTGCGTGCCGGCCGCTCCGGCTCAACGCTGGGCGTTTCATCCTCGTTCAGTTCGTAAAGAATGCAGACTTTGAGTCCATCCATAGTGTTTGCTCGCTTTGAAA
>JAJPJZ010000020.1 GCA_021323935.1 Terriglobia bacterium
CTCGCGGCCGAGGCGCGCAACTTTGGCGTCCTGCTCGCGCACGTCGTTTTCAAGCTCGTTCACCTGGCGCGCAACCTCGCGCAGCTCGCGCTTCATGCTGAGCGGCCCCTGGTTGCGCTGCTTGCCGCCGGTCACGGTGACGTTATGGAAGCACTCGCCTGAAGGTGCGAGGAAGAATGCGTTGGGGCTTTCAAGCGCGAGGTCGCGGGCCATGGCTGCGTCCTGCACGATGAAACCATCGCGCAGCTTGGGAAGAATGACCTCAAGCGATTTGCCAAAACCATCAAGCACGCGAATGCAGCGGGTAATCGGCACAATGGATTCACGCGCAGGCTGATGGCGGGTGGCTTCATCCACGGCGAACGAGAACTTTGCCTGGCTGTCATTGGGATGGACCAGGAAGGTGGCGCGGCCATCGACATCAGTGCGCAGCAGGTTGAGGCCCTGATCGGCGGCGTCCCACGATTTCACGACGATGTAATTCAGTTCGTCGCGCAGGAAATCTTCAACCACGTGCTCGTGCGGTTGATCGACCTCGAGAAAATCGGCAAGCACACCGGCAGGCGCCATGCCGCCCTGCAGGGCGCCGGAGCTGAACAGGCGGCGGACCGAATCGGTGGAATAGCCATGCTCGGCGATGACTGCTTCCAGCGACGATCGCCGGCCGAGGACGGAGGCGAATTCGCCGCGAAGCTGATCGAGGCGCTTCTTGGCGTCAGATTCTTCGGCGCGGCGCCGGTGCAAGGTGTCACGCGTCCAGGCAATTTGCTCGGCCAGCGATTGGGCGCGCTGCGAGGCGCCTTCAAACTCCAGCGAAATTTGCCCGCGCCGTCCGCCGAAAGCTTCCACTTCGTTCTGTGCGGCGGCCATTTCATGCTGCAGGCGAACAGTCTCGCGGCCCAGTGCGGCAGCCTGCTCTTGTGCCTGGGTAATCTGGTTGCGAATGTCGGAAGTTGACGCGACGGCGCGCATCAGTTCGCCGCGGCGGTTCTCCTGCTGGGCCTCGAGCTCGCGCAGCCGGGCTGCGGCTTCGGCCGCGCCCAAGTGGAGAAGCTGCGACTGCGCCTGCGCGTGCGCCACTGCCTCGAGGGCCTGCTGCAGTTCAGCGTGTTTCGCTTCCTGCTCGGCGGCGAGGGTGGCGTGCTGGTGCTTGCTCTCGGCCATTTGAGCGGCCGCGGCGGCGGCGCGCACGTCAAGTTCGGCGCAGCGCTCCTGGTTATGGGCGCGGGTGCTGTGGCAGCGGTCAATTTCACGCGCAGCGGCGCTCAAGCTTTCAGAGGCAGCGCGCGACTCGCGATCCAATTCGTAACCGCGCTCGGTGGTGGCGTGCTGCTCGGCTTCAAGCTGCTGCACGGCTTCGGTGCCAACCCGAATCTCGTCGGCGGCTTCGGCGAGCTTTGTGCCGAGCGTGCCGGCCTCGCCCGTCATCGCGGCAAATTTGCTTGCCAGCACCACGCGCAGACGTTCGCGCAACTCGGCGCGAACGCGGGCGTAGCGTTCGGCCTTGGCCGCCTGGCGCTTCAGCGAATTCATCTGGCGCGTGACTTCGTCGAAAATATCGTTCACGCGCGAAAGGTTGAGCTTGGCCTGCTCAAGCCGCGCCTCGGCCAGCCGCTTCCTGGTCTTGAACTTGGTGATGCCGGCGGCTTCTTCGATGATGGCGCGGCGGTCGTGAGGTTTGCTGCTCAGGATCTGGCCAATCCTGCCTTGCTCGATGATGGCGTACGACTCCGGCCCGAGGCCGGTGCCCATGAACAGATCCTGAATGTCGCGCAGGCGGCAGATCCTGCCGTTCAGCAGGTACTCGGATTCTCCGGAGCGGAACAGGCGGCGAGTGACGCGAATTTCGCCGGCCTTTAATTCCGGGCGCTTCAGCGTGCGGCGGCGGATCTTGAGCACGACCTGCGGACCTGAGGCGGCCTCGGCGGCTTCACCCTGCGCTGCCGCAGCCAAAGGGGAAGAGGCCGGCGCATCGCACGAGCCTTCCGCCGCGGCGTCGTTCGCAGCCTGGTTGGAAAGGTCGTCTGGTCTTTCATGGTCGCCGGCCCGAACTTCGATGGGATCGAGCGGCCGCACTTCTTCCAGGTATTGCTCGACCTCGGCAGTAGCTTCAGCCCGCACTGCGGCTTCGTCCCAATCGTCGGCGGCAACTTCGGCGGGCAGGTCATCGCGAATTTCAACTTCGGTTTCGGCGTTGGCGTCAGGCCCGTCGTAGATCGACGGATCGATGAGCGTAAGCGACACTTCGGCCATGCCGGTGGGCTTGCGCTGGCGGGTGCCGGCAAAGATGACATCGTCCATGCGCGCGCCGCGCAGCGACTTGGCCGATTGCTCGCCCAGCACCCAGGAAATCGCATCTGAGATGTTCGATTTTCCGCACCCGTTCGGGCCCACGATGGCGGCGATGCCGTCGCCGTGGAACTTGAGTTCGGTGCGGTCGCAAAATGACTTGAAGCCGAGAACTTGCAGCTTTTTTAGTTTGAGCAAAACCTGCTCCTTGGGCCGCCGCTGCGCCTCCGGGGGCGCGGCCGCAGCCGCGATGCTGACGGAACCAGACCAGTTAATGTTGCGTGAGGTTCCTCAAAGCCAAAACCGCCGAATCGTGCCTGAAAACCCGCCGGCAGAGCCCCAATGACCTGCCGGGCTGCGGCTGGCGCGAAGGCTGGAATGCGCGCTTCCGCATGTATTTGCGCTAACTGTACCGGCCAATGCTGCCGGAATCAATAGGCAATGCTACTAGATATGGTAGCCAATGCAGCAGCATACAACCAGTAGTGCCTGCAATGTGGAAATCAGCGCACCAACACGATTCGTTTGAGCCTGGAGGGTTGGGAAGGCGGGAGTTACCGCGAGAGCAAGAACATGGTAGCGCGGCTTTGCCGCGATTAGCAAATCGTGGCCGAAGCTGCCGGCGGTCAGCGGAGGGTCAGAAGGAGTCCGTATGCGCGGTGCAGATCGCGCATGTGGTTGCGCATGGAATCCTGGCGACATTCGAGTTCGAGCACCGGAGAAATTGTGCCGCCGCCGCCCTGATGGAAAGCGGCGCTACATAACTCGCCTGAATACTGCTTCCATAGCTGCTCGACTTTGTCGAATTCGGCGACGCTCTGCGCCGCGGTCAAGGCCGGGCCGGAGGGGCCGACTGAGGGAGCTTCATCGTCGCCGGAGGGCGAGAGCGCCAGCAAGGCGCGAATCGCCGAAGAAAAATTCTGGAAATCAGCCTGCGTGGTTTCAGATTGCTTGCTGAGGCACTCCTCCTGCTCGCGCGTGCCCTGCGCGTCATCGCACTCACCGCCGTTGCGATCAGCGCGGCCGATCTCGGTGTCGTAGGCCTGCTGTGCCTGCGCCTGCAGGCGACGGCGCTCGCCACGGTACTGCTTAAATTGCTGGCGGTGCTGCTGCTGTTCAGGAGTGAGGACTTTACCGGCTCGAGGGGGATTTTGCGCGGCAATGCGCGCAATGGCAACAAAGCAAAGAAGCAGGAAGGCCACAGGCTTCATGCGGAGATTTTAGTCAGGCGAGGGCAAACTGCGAAGTCACTGCACCGTGAGCATAAACGGGGCGCTGAGCACACCACCTGAACTTGCCGTGATGATCACAGTTCCGTGCGAAACGCCAGTCACCAGGCCGTTGTTGTCGATGGTGGCGATGCTGCTGGCGTTGCTGGCCCACTGGAATACGGCATTCTGAATGACGTTGCCGCTGGAATCCTTGGCTGTTGCCGAAAACTGCAGCGTGGAACCTACCGCGACCGAGTTGCTCGGCGCCGAAATCGTGACAGTGGCGACGTTTGCCGTTACGGTCAGCGTGACCGCCGTGCTGGTGACGCCTTCAGCGGCCGCGGTGATTTGCGTTGAACCCGGGGCCACGCCGGTGGCGATGCCGGCAGAATCGATGGTGGCGACGTTGGTGGCGCTGCTGGTCCAACTTAAGACGCCGCCGGCAAGCACGGTCCCGCTGGAGTTCTTGACGGTCGCGCTGAATGCCTGGTTCTGGCCCACCGTGATGGCGCTGTTGGCCGGAATGACCGTGATGGTTGAAACCTGCGTGGTAGTCGTGGTTGTGGAGGAAGAGCCGCCACAACCGGCGAGTAGGAGAACAAGAGCAACAAGGAGAAAGACAGGTCCGCGGCGTGCGGCACGGGAACTGACGTGGCAACAAGTTGACACTCGGTAAAATAGCCCTCACATGGCGGCCGGCGGCATCGGCGCGCAGCCGCTTTTCGGATGTATGCTGATAACCGATTGTACCGTAGGGAAAGGCGCAGAATGGCCACCCGGCACTCGAAGAAGCCGCCCGCAGCGGCGGCGCGAAATCAAGCAGCCCCGGACGTCGCCCTCCGGCAGCACCTGGTGGCGCTGTTAAGCGGCGGCCAGGCGCACGCCACCTTCGAGGACGCAGTGGCCGGCCTGCCGCCGGAATTGCGCGGCAAGAAGCTCGAGCTCGACGATGAAGCTGCCGGTCACACGCCCTGGCAGTTGCTGGAACACATGCGCATCGCGCAGTGGGACATCCTGGAGTTCTCGCGTAATCCGCGGCACATTTCGCCGCAATGGCCCGAGGGATATTGGCCGGCATCGAGCAAGCCGCCCGATCCGCGCTCATGGGCGAAATCGGTCCAGAATTTCAAGAGCGACCTCGAGGCGATGAAGGACCTGGTGGCGGATCCCGCCATTGATTTGTATGCGCCCATTGCGAACGGCGACGGGCAGACCATCCTGCGCGAGGCTTTACTCGTGGCCGACCACAACGCTTATCACCTCGGCCAGTTGGTGCTGCTCAGAAAATTGCTGGGCGCGTGGAAGGAATGACCGCCGTGAGCTGGCGCACGATTGTGCGCGGCACGGCGACTCGCGACCAGAGCGCACCGAAGCTGCGCGCGGCGCGGCCGCTCACGCCGCCAGCTTTTGCAGCCACAGGATGATGCTTTCAATTCCCGCGTAGAAATTCGGGATATGAAATTTTTCGTTGGGCGCGTGCAGGTTGTCGTCCGGCAGCCCAAAGCCCATCATGACGCTGGGAATTTTCAGCACCTTTTCAAAGTCGGCGACAATGGGAATGGATCCGCCGGAGCGGATGAACACGGTGTCTTTTCCGAAGACCTGGCGCATGGCTTCGGCGGACGCGCGCACAAAATGGTTATCGGTGCGCACGACGATGGGATCGGCAAGGCTCCACGTCTTGATGTTGAGCTGAATGCCCGCCGGCGTGAGCGAACGCACGAAATCGGAATACAGCTTGAAGATTTCATCGGGGCGCTGGTCGGGGACCAGGCGCATTGAAATTTTTGCGGAAGCGCGCGCCGGAATGACGGTCTTGGCTCCAGCTCCGACGAAACCTCCCGGCATGCCGTGAACTTCAAGCGTGGGGCGCGCCCAGGTGCGATACAGCACGGAGTAGTCTTTTTCGCCGGTCAGGACGCTGGAGCCGACTTCGGTCTTGCGGTAGTGCTCTTCGTCGAAGGGCAGGCGCTTCCATGCGGCGAGCTCATCCTGGCTGGGCTGTTCGACACGGTCGTAGAAGCCGGGAATCAGAATACGGCCGTTCTCGTCTTTCAGCTTCGCAATGATCTGCGCCAGCGCGA
Source organism: Terriglobia bacterium (assembly GCA_021323935.1). Taxonomy (GTDB): domain Bacteria; phylum Acidobacteriota; class Terriglobia; order Terriglobales; family Acidobacteriaceae; genus JAFAIN01. Next base: position 5,585 of record JAJPJZ010000020.1, read on the forward strand.
TGAGCGGGTTGGGTGCGGCGCCGCCGTACATGCCGGAGTGCAGGTCGGTCATGGCGCCTTGCGCGGTCAGCTCGGTATAGACCATGCCGCGGAGGCCGACGCACAACGTAGGCAGGCCGGGAGCGAACATTTCAGTGTCGGAAACCAGGGCCACATCGGCCTTGAGTCGCTCAGGATGCTCGCGCACAAATTTGGCGATGCTCTCGCCGCCGACTTCTTCCTCGCCTTCGATGATGACGCGCACGTTGACGGGTAGCGCCGCACGGCCGCCGTCGCCGGCCTTCATCAGCGATTCGAGCGCCTTGAGATGCATGTACATCTGGCCTTTATCATCGACGGCGCCGCGGGCATAAAGGTTCTGGTTGCGCTCGGTGGGCTCGAACGGCGGCGAATGCCATTCATCGAGCGGCTCGGCGGGCTGAACGTCGTAGTGGCCGTAGCACAGGACGGTGGGCTTGCCGGCGGCATGGAGCCAATCGCCATAGACCAGCGGATGGCCGTCGGTGGAGATGACGTCGACGTGCTCGAGGCCAATGCGCTTCATTTCAGCGGCGACGAATTCAGCCGCGCGGCGCACGTCACTTTTATGTTCGGGCAGCGTGCTGACGCTCGGAATGCGCAGCAGGTCTTTCAGTTCGCTCAAGAAGCGGCTGTGGTTTTCGCGCGCGAAGCTGACCGCTGAACTGGACATTGGCTCGCCTCCAATAGGGCAGTATAAAGCGGCGCCGCCGCGTGCGGTGCTCAGCCCCCGCGTGTTCCGGTTGTGAGCTTCACTTCAGGGCTACCGCCA
>JAJPJZ010000251.1 GCA_021323935.1 Terriglobia bacterium
AGATCACCGCGCAGGAAGTGAATGCCGCCGTAGCGGCGCGAAATGCCGGCCTGGTCGGCCGCTTCCGTGAAGGTGTTCCAGTGCAGCGTGACGGCTTGTGCAGGGACCGGTGGCCCAATTCACCGGCATGGTGCTGGGTGGATTCTGGAGGACATAGCCGGTCCAATCGGCATAAGCGACGCCGCTTGGAGTCATGTTGCCGAGTTGGTTGGAGCGGTCGTTGTGGCGGTCATTGGGGACGGCCGTGCAAGGCAGATTGCCTACGGCTTCAGGAGTTAGTTCAGCTCGCTCCGCTCGCAACCCGCTTGAATTTTCCGCTTGACCCGGCATTCGTTGGGCGGCGCACTCGGCTGGCTCGCCGCACGAGTTGGTCTCGCTCGCAAAATTAGCCGAGTTGTCGTTGAGGCCGAGTGAAGTCAGGAGGGGATCGAAGACGCTGGCTTTGCCGCCGGGGAAGAGATCGACTGTAGCGCGGTAAGCGGCGTAGCTCAGGGCTTCGTCGATCTCGTGTTGCCCACGTGGATGTATTTTCCGCCGCAGCGCAGAAACGTCTTCTGTAGGCCGGGCTTTTTCGTCGTAGGCAGCCCAGGCGTTATACATGCAGGTATGGACGATAGCTAGCGCCCGCGCCACCATCGGCGGCCCAATCTTGGAATCGCGCACTCCTTGGAGGGCGGCGGAGTTCCATTGGAGCGCGACGTTCTGGGCTACGGCGGTAGCGCCAAGTAGGCTAATGACTGCGACGTCTCGGAATAGGTTTTGTGTTCTCATGTTTCAGTGCAGCTTTGCATGGACGACAGATTTCCCACCGTTCGCCCCGCTCAGGATGGGGCAACCGGCCTTCGGTCTTATCGAGGGACACCCGGTATAGGCACCCTACTGTCCTAACAACGACTGCAGCAGGGGGATATATTGGGAGACCGGCCTGTCATATTCAATGACTCTCCACAGATTCCAAGGAATCCTGTCCGGGTGTGCTCTCGACACGCTCAAAGCAACCCAACTCGCACCGACCGTAGAGGACGCTGTTAGGGAATTAAGTAGCTGACGTGCACTCTTTGCCGTTTCACTGAAAGGTCCTACGAGGTCTTTTAAGTCGCCACTCGCGTATTCGCCGGCGAAGCCATGAATTCGAGGATCCAGCGTCGATGCAAGCTGCATGCGTAGTGCATTGCTTACCGCTTGCATAGGAGCTTTGGGCACTTGGAAAATCGGTATGGAGGTCGAAAGCACGTCATCGACAGGCGTTGTACCCAATCGAATTTCGATAACGCCGTTACTTTCCACCACCTTGAATCGGTAGGCGTTCGGTAAAATGGCCGAAATCGCCGCGCCCGCTGAAGAGTTCCTGAGATCAGTGGAAACTCGCGCCTCCAAAATGCCGCTGCCCGTTTCTATTCCAAAACAGAGCTTATTTTCCTGGCCTAGCTTGAGAAGCGCCTCAAGGACGCTCAGATTGCTTGCGCTAAACTGCGGTATATCGACGTTTAATGGGTGGTCCCGAAGACAGCGGAAATCTGAGCTTACCGCGAAGGTGCAGGACACACCGAGTGTGCCGATGATCAGCGCAGCGCGAAAGCTCTTCATCGTCAGTAGCCGTCCACTTTTAATTTCCGTGCTGGATTGACCCCGGTATAACGTTCCCGCTCGTGTCTGGCTGATGCATGTAAGCGCCATCCCGCCGGCACGAACACACGCCGCTACGGCTTCACCGGCGGGAGGCTGTACAGCACCTTGCCCGCGTCGTCGAGGAATTCAAGCTTAGGATTGCCGGCCGCGTCCACGCTGGCGCGCAGGCGCGGCTGGCCTTTGCTGTCGGCGAGCAGGAGCGCGGCGCTGCGGTCTGGGTTCTTGCCCAGGAAGACGCGTTGCGCGCCGAGCTGGCCGGAGTCGCGCAGCGATTTAATCGCGGCATCGCGCTGCGGCCCGGCGGGCAACTTCACTACTTCGTCAATCTTCGGCATCAGCTCGACCAGCGGCGTATCGGGGCGGTCCCAGACGTGGAACGCTGCCGAGCGCCTGCCGTTTTCTTCGCCATATTGAATGCCGATGGTCTGGTCCTGCTGATACTGGTCGAACAGAAGTCCGCCGCCCGCCGAAGATCCGTCCTTGTTCTTGCCGCCGTGAAAATACAGGCCGCCATCTTCATCGCCCTGCTGGTTGTAGAAGATGAAGCCGGGGCTGTTGCCGCCCTGGCGCTTGGCGGTCTTGCCGCCGAGAACGGCGTCAGGCGCATGCGCCAGGTCAGAGATGGTCATGACCAGCTTGCCGTCAGGCTCCACGATGTTGACGCGCTCGATATCGACTTCAGCAAAGTGCTGGCGGCGAGGAGCGGATTGAAACGCGCCCAGGCCGACCGTGATGAGCGCAATCGTGAGGACGACAGAATAAATTTTGAGGTAGCGCAGTTGGCGTTCAATCGATTTCATGGCCACTCCTCGGAAGACGCGGCGCGCTCGTGTCTCTCAGGCGCGCGCAGCCGCCACCAAGGTACACAACCGCGGCCAATCGAAAAAGCCAAAAGGCAGGCGGGATTCTCGGCTTACGCGGATTTCGCTTCTCGGCGTGTGCTGCAGGCGGGCGGCGCGATCTGCGAGCTCGCCTCGTTTGGCGCGGTCTGCCAGTCACTGCCCCTCGGCGAGTGCTGCCGGTCGCGTCCGCGTTGACCGCTCGTAACGCCTCCGGTAAAATCACAATGCGGGGTGGAGCAGTCTGGTAGCTCGTTGGGCTCATAACCCAAAGGTCGATGGTTCAAATCCATCCCCCGCAACCAAATTTCTGTCTCACTCTCAACGGCGTAGGATTCGGCGTCCTGAGCCGTTGGCGCATTTGAGCAAACTCGAGCAAAGAATCCGCCACGTTCTGAGCCGACCCAGGTTCTCCCGCTTCAGAAACTGTTCGCCGAGCGTCATCCTCAACAGTCGGGCCGAGCGCTTCGCCGATTCGTACACGCCACGGTGTCAAATGAGCGCAGGGCGTATTGTTTATGAAATTCCCGAGCAGAAGGACACGATACGTTTTCATCGGTTTCGCAGCAATCGTGCTCTGGATAGCTGTCACAGTTCCGGTTTTGAATGGGTACATCCCTGTAAAAGTTGAGTGGCATCGAGCATCGGGCTTTGCGTACGCTCAAACGCTGGGTCCTGTTGCCCGTGTCCTCGACCCTCCGTATTGCAGGTTGTTTAACAATCCTTTAGTTACATTTGAGGCAAAACGGATCCTCTCGCCCGCTCTTGCGAAATCCGATTGGAACGATCTCAGCGGAACTTTATACGCGAGGGTCCATTTTGGAATCATTGTCACGCATGTTGACCGGCTGGACGATAGCGATTTTCGAACCTCAAGTAAGTGACAATCCTTTCTCCCGAGCCGCGCCAGGTTGACGTTTCCTCGCGTGGATTTGTGTCGTGCGCGGAGCTCACTTGCGGGAATCACTCGTGCCTCTGCAAACAACACCTAAGATACGCATTGGTGGCCCTAATAGCTGGATGGGGAGCTGAGCCGGCCTGCCATTTTCCTTGTGTCGGCTGTGACGTTCTTCCCCGCGGTTGCCCTACTTCGTCCTGGGGGCCTCGGCGATGACGAGGTCGTGGCCGAAGACTTCACGAAAGAAGTCGCGCTGCTTGTCGAGGGCCCAAAGTTCAAGCTCGGCGCCGCGGCGGGCGCGCAGCAGCAACTTGACGGTGCTTCCGTCGCGGCGCACGCGAACCTCCTCAATGGCGCCGCGGCGGGCCTGATCGAGAGCCTTGGCCAGGCGCAGGAGCGCGACTGCGCGCGGCACTCCGGCGCGTTCGCCGCCGGCCACGGCGCGCACGGCAGGATGGCTGGGATGCGGACGGCCTTTGCCGAGGTAGCGGGCGATGGCGGCGATGACGCGGCGCTCGGCCGGGGTGTAGCCGAAGATATCGGAGTTGGCGATGACGTAGTAGGCGTGGCGATAACGCCCGGAACGATTGATGAACACGCCCACTTCGTGCAGCATGGCGGCGGCGGCGATGAATTCGCGGTATTCGGGCGCAAGGCGATGGACCGCGGCCAGCGACGCGAACAGCTTTTCGGCAATCGAGCGCACCTGGGTGGCATGCTTCAGGTCCACGCGATACTGCTGGCAGAGCGCGAGGATGGCGTCGGAGCGCTCGGTGGCGATGCGGGTGCGGAGTTCAGGGCTGCGGCCGTAATCCGCGGCCATTTGCGCCAGCAGGCCATCGCGCAGCCCGAGCGGCGAATAGCGCAGGCTGGCCAGCTTGAGCCGCGCCAGCAGTTCAGTGAACACGGTTGCACCGGCGATGATGATTTCAGCCCGGCGCGGGCCGATGCCGCGCAATGCGGCGCGCTCGCGGGCGCTGAGCTTTTCGAGCTTCGCCGTAATGGCCGCCAGGCCTGCCGCCGGCACGGTGCGGCTGCCGCGACGGTGCTGATACGTCCACACGCCGTGCAGCGCGGCAGCGGTACCGGAGGTCGCAATGGTGGCGCGGATTTCACCGGCGCGGAAGCGGCTGCGGACGCGCTCGATTTCTTCGGCCACGAACTGGCGCAGCCGCTTCAGCTCTTTGCGCTTGGGCGGGTCGTGCTGCAGGAATTCCTGCGTCAACCTTACGGCGCCGAGCGGCAAGCTGACCATGTGGTCGATATGACCGCCACGGGAGAGCGTCAGCTCGCAGCTTCCGCCGCCGAGGTCGGCCAGCAGGACCACATCGGCGCTGACGCGCGTGCCGGACATCACGCCGAGGTGGATGAGGCGGCCTTCTTCGAGGCCGGAGATGACTTCGAGCTTCCAGCCGGTCGCCGATTTCACCAGGTCACAGAACACGCGGGCGTTGCGCGCGTCGCGAGTGGCGCTGGTTCCGACCACGCGCACGCGGTCCACGGCAAAGTGCTGCACCGCGCGATAAAAGCGGCGCAGCACGGCGATGGTGTGCTCCATGGCCGGGGGCGAAAATGATCCGCTGCGGAAGACGCTCTCACCGAGGCGGGTAACTTCGCGGTCTTCGTGCAGGGTGCGCAGCTTGCCGCCGCTGGTGCTCGCAATTTTCAGCCGTACGGAGTTCGAGCCAATATCGACGGCGGCGAAGGTCGGCATAAGCGTGGGCTGAAGTTTACATGGCACGCGCGGCGCGAACCGGGGCAGCGCGGCCGGGCCCGCGGCGGGTCCGGCTTACGGCAGAGTGCATTTCGAGCAGCAGCCGGGTTTCGCGAGCCGCAATGCGGCGGGCAGGCGCCAGGCGGCGGCGTGCGCGCTCGTTCAACGCGGCAACGAGCGCGGAACGCTGCGGCGGGCCAAGCTCTTCTTCGGCGGTTGAGGCCAGCAGCGCCCAGTCGTGCCACTCGCCGATGGCGTCCTGGATGCGCTTGAACGCCGCGATGGCCGCTGCGGCTTCGTCATCGGGCGTGGCAAGTTCGGCCGCGTATCGCGCCTTCTTCACCGCGATGCGAAAGGCATGCAGGTCTTCCGCGCTGTGCAGCGGATGGTCGGCGGCGGCAGCCGCGAACCCGGCCAACGCTTCAACCAGGGGCTCACCCGCGGCGCTGGCGCCTTGAATACGGTGGCCGCGCGGCGCCTGCGCCGCAGCGGAAGATTGCCGCTCCTGCTCAGCCTGCAGTGACTTGCGCAAGCGTGGCCAGTGCCGGCCCAGGAACTCGCGCAATGGCTCAGCGCTTTTGCGGCGGCGCCGCTGCAGTGCCCGCAGCAGTTTGTTTTGCTCGCTGGCAATGGCGGGCACCTGCAACGATTTAAGCGCGGCTATTTGCACATCAAGGTCGCGGACTTTGCCGGCCTGGCGGCGGAGCTTGCGAAGCTGCTTGTGGAGCTTGTGGCCGCTCTCACTGCCGGCGGCGGAGAACAGGCTCTGCAGCCGCCGCGAGGCGGTGCGCAAGCCGTGAACTGCGCGGGGCGAAACCCGGGGCGAGCTGCCGGAGGCAACTTTCAGCAGGAAGGCATAGAGCTCGGCAGCGCGATCCATGGAAGCGACCTTAGCTTAGACGAGCAGGGCGCCGGCGGCAATGGCAGGTATTTGTCAGGTTGCAGAGGAGGATTCGAGTGCCGCGATCTTCTGCAGCCGCCGCTGGTGGCGGGCTTCGCCGGTAAAGCGGGCGCCGACGAAGGTACGCACCAGCTCGAGCGCAAGCTCCACGCCGATAACGCGGGCGCCGAGGCACAACACGTTCATGTTGTCATGCTCCACGCCCTGATGAGCTGAGTAACTGTCATGCGCCAGGCCGGCGCGAATGCCGGCAAATTTGTTGGCCGCCACGGAAGCGCCCACACCGCTGCCGCAGATGAGCACGCCGCGCTCGGCCTTGCCGGCTAGCACGGCACGGCACAGGTCGGCAGCACGATCAGGGTAGTCGTCGCCGCTGGAGGCGTCGTGAGTGCCGAGATCGAGGGGGTTGTGACCGAGGCGCCGCAGTTCGGCAATTACGGCGCCGTTGAGCGGCACGCCGGCATGGTCGGCAGCAACAGCAATTCGCATGCGAGAAGCCGATTATCGCAGATGTCAGTCAGGGCTGCGCCGGCAGGCCAGTAATGCGAATGCCGGCCGAATGCGTCTGGTAGCGCATATTGATGGCGATGAGCAGCGCCGTGAGCTGCTCGACGGTGCGGGCATTTTCCAGCTTGCCGCCATCGATGGCGCGCACCCCCGGAATGAGCGCAGCCAATTGCATTGCCGCGACGCGCGCTTCGTCATGGTCGGAGCAGACGATGACGTCGCAATCCACCGCGCCGGTCCCCTGCAGAATTTCAGCGCCGATGTTCTGGAAGGCCGCCGCGACCATGACGCCTTTGGGCACCAGTTCGGCCGCCTGTTGCGCCGCCGAGCCCTGCCATAAGCCGAGTACGCGCGTGGAACGGCCGCCGACGGTCGCGGCCAACGGCACGGTGGCATCAATCAGGACCATGCCCGGCCGCAATGCCGCCTTCAAATCCTTCAGGGTTTGCGCCTGCGCGGGAAACGGCACCGTGAGCACAACCACCTCGGCGGCAGCCGCGGCTTCGGCATTTGCGGCGCCGCTCACGTTCTGATAGCCCGCTTCCCTGCTGATTTCCTCGGCCTTCCGTTGGGCCCGCGCGGCATCGCGTGAGCCGATGATGATGCGCCGGCCGGCGCGCGCCCAACGTTGTGCCAGTCCGGAGCCTTCAGGGCCGGTGCCGCCAATAATGGCGATGGTTTGCATGAGTGCCGCAGATTATAGCTGCTAGCGAAACAAATCGCGTTCCGGCGGACGAAGCAGCTGGCTGACGCTGCCGCGCCCGGGTTGGTAGCAGAAGCCGCGAACAATGCAGGCAGGCACGCGCTCGAATTTTCCGCAGGCCAGGCCGGCAAGCGAGGCGAGTTCATCGGCGACGGCTTCAGCCGTGGCATGCAGGGTGTAGCCGTGCTGGTCGCGGCGGCCGCGCAGGTCGCGCAGCGGCTTGAGGCCGGCAACGCCGATGGCGGCTTCAACCAGCCCTTCGCGCCATGGACGGCCGAAGCTATCGGCAATGATGACGGGGATGTGCAGCTTCAATTTCCGGCGCAAGCCGGCCATGATGCGCCGTGCGGAAGCGTCGGCATCAACCGGCAGCAGGACGGCGCTGGTGCCGCCATCGACGTTCGAGACATCGATGCCGCTGTTGGCGCACACGAACCCGTGCGGCGTCTGGGTAATCAGCACGCCCTTGCTCATGCGCACCACGCGGCCGGCGTTCTGCAGCGCCAGCTCAATGAGGCGCGCATCCCGCTTCCAGCGCGCAGCCCAGGAGCGGGCGCGGGCTGAGGGCTTGATCTCGGCGAGGCGGACAATTCGGCCTTCGGATTTCGCGATGATTTTGTGCTTGAGCACCAGGACATCGCCGCTGCAGATGGCGAGCTGAGCTGCCTGCGCGGCACCGAGGACGGCGGCAACAATCGAATCGCCGGGCTGAATTTCAGCCATGCCGTGAATGGGAATGACCTGAATGGTGCCAGGCAGCATCAGAAGCCGGCGGCACGGGCCACGGCTACATGCCCGAATTCCCAGGAGCGCACCAGTTGCTGCGAGGCAGTATTGCCCGAGGCGCGCGCCAGGCTCTTCAGGTCGGCGGGCCGGTCGATATCGAGGGCCAGCCCTTCGAGCTTCAGCACAACAGTTGGCTTACGCGTGGCGATTGCGGCGCGAAGGTGCGGCACGAAACTGTGATTGCCGAATTGCGCAGGAAACAGGGCGGCAGGCCGGCGCAGAATTGCGTTGGTGCCCTGGTTGTCGGCTGCAGCCGCCAGCACGGTGCCCTGGCTCGGTGCTGAATCCAACACGCGCTGAATCTCCTGCGGCGTGACCAGCGGCACATCGGCGGGAATAACCAGGGTAAATTCCGCGCCCCGGGCCGCGGCCTGCTCGGTGCCGCACGCGATGGCTTCGGTTTCGCCGGCGTTCAGGCCGTCATAGATGCGCGCGAAGCCGAATTCGGCAGCCAGCCGCGTGGCCTCGGCGTTGCGCGTCACGATGGCGACGGCCGGCGCTTCGCGAAGCCCTGCCAGCGCGCGCAGCACGTCAGTGAACATGACGCGCGCAAGCTCACTGCGTTGCTCAGGCGTCAGCACTGGAGCAAGGCGCTGCTTGGCGTCGGCAAAATCCTTGATGGGAACCAGGATCATTGGGCTGCTGCTCTCGTTCGATCAAGGTTCTGCAAGGCGTTGAGTACGTCACGCGCGAGCAAGACCCTGGCATCGTCGGAATCCATTATGGTATCGCAAAAATGCGTGCGGATGCCTGCCGGGCGGGCATTTTCCTGGTCCTGGCGGTCGGCCACTATGACGTCGAGGAAATCCGCATAGATGGCGGCAACGCCCCGGAATGAGACTTCGAAACG
>JAJPJZ010000408.1 GCA_021323935.1 Terriglobia bacterium
CGTGACTGAGTTGCCGCAGACCACCGTGCTGCCCCACACCGTGGACGCGCCCCAAGTCACTGAGCTGCCCCACAGCACCGAGCTTCCGCCCACCAGGTACACGTTGCCGGTAGTGCTGTCGTAGGAGGCCGCAGGCGACACCGCGGCCAGGTTCGCCGGCACCACGTCACTGTTCGCCAGGGCGGCCGCGATATCCAGGTAGCCGGCTCCGATCGTGAAGATGTCGTACTGCTCGGTATAAACCGTGCCCGTCAACGGGTCGGTCCAACTGCTGTAGAGCGGGAACGTCTTGGAGGCGCTCTTCATCAGCCGCGCCTTGATGGTATCGGGCGTGAGCGTCGGGTCAGACTGCAGCAACAGGGCAGCCGCGCCGCTCACCACCGGCGTCGCCATGCTGGTGCCGCTCAGCCTGAAATAGGCGTTCGAGGTGTTGCTGGCCGCAGGGCCGCCTACGCCCAGTTCGCCGTTGATGACGGCGTTAGTAGTCGAGAGCGCGTTCCACAGCGTCGAATGCTGCGCCAGCAGTGAAATGCTCGAGTTACCGGGTGCAACGATGTCAGGCTTCACAATGTAGTCGTAGGCCGTCGGCCCTTTCGAGCTGTAGGTCGCGACCAGGTCGTCGGCGCGTGAGCTGGTTCCCATGGTTCGCATGGCGCCGACGGTAATCACGTAAGGATCGTTGCCGGGCGCGGCAATCGTGCCGTATCCGTTGTTGCCGGCGCTGTTGTTGCGGCCCTGGTTGCCGGCCGCCACCACTACGATGATGCCCGCTTTCCACGCCTGCTCAACCGCCTTGCATAGCGGATCGACGGTGTAGCTCTCAAAAATCTGCCGCCCCAGCGAAAGGTTGATGACGCGAATGTTGTACGTGCTCTGCAAGCTGATGGCGGTCTGGATGGCGCTGATTACGGCGCTATCGGTGCCGGCGCCGTTTGCGTCCAGGACCCGCAGGTTGATGATGTTGGCGCCGGGCGCGATTCCCTTCACCGTGTAGGTGTAGCCCGGGCCGCTCGATGACTGCCCCGAGCCTGCAACGATGCCGGCCACGTGCGTGCCGTGCCCGTAAAGATCGGCCGTGCCCGAATCAGACGCAAAATTCTGGTTGTAAACAATGCGCGACGTGGCTGCCGGTCCTGATCCGCTCTTCAGATCGTTCACCAGGTTTACGCCGCTATCAATCACGGCGACTCCGATGCCGCTGCCGTTCAGCCCTGAATTCCACGCCGCCGGCGCATTCACGGTTTGCGCGGTGTAATCGACCGAACTCGCCTGCAACGGACGGTCGGGCGAAATGTAGGCGACCTTCGGGTTCTTGGCCAGTTGCTTCAGGGCAGCCACCGGAACGTTGCTGAAAGCGGAAGCGCGAATCACCTGCAGGTGCGCTTTATGATGCCCGCCCTGCGCCGTAATCGCTGCCAGGTCTTGCGCCGTAGGAGCCGAGTTGAACTGCACAATTACGTCGACCGTGTCGCTGTCGTGCGCTGCCTGCAATTCGGGCGCGAGCCGGCCGCGCTGGCCGAATGCAAAGGTCGGCATCGCCAGCAGCAGCATCAGCAGGGGCAGCAGCATGGGGCGCCGCCGTGCCGGCTGCGTCGCGCGGCCCCAGGTTCCTGAATCGATTCGTGAACCGCGATCTCGCTGGCTCTTCGAGCCCCACGTGCCCGATTCACAACCGGCTGCCATGCCCTGCGGCAGCAACGGCTGAACCAGGTTCGCGAGCTTTGCAACTACAATTGGCGCTGTCTGCATTCGTCTTTCTCCGGTACGGCTTCCCACACACTTTTGGCGCTTTACGCCTGCCCCTGGGAAGTGCATGGCGACGGCCAATCGGTCGATGCAATAAGGCATTTCCTTTCAGCTACTTACATTAATCCGGCCAACGGTTACCGGTGACAACCTGTCCTGCGCCACCGCGGGCGCGACACTTTGTCGCATCCGGCCGAGGCGCGCCTCGCCGGGAAAGTGAAACCTGAATATGGAGTAGCTGACGGCGGCGCCATCCGTGCGACAATTTGGGTAAATGGTCACGCACTCTCCCACTGTGGCGCGAGCGCCTGAAGCCGCGGCCATCACGGCCGATCTGATCGAGCAGCACGGCCTGACCCCCGACGAGTACGAGAAGATCGTTCGCATTTTAGGGCGGGAGCCGTCGCTCACCGAGCTCGGCATCTTCAGCGTGATGTGGAGCGAGCACTGCTCCTACAAATCGTCGCGCGTGCACCTGAAGCGGCTGCCGACACACAGCCCACGCGTCGTGCAGGGGCCGGGCGAGAACGCCGGCATCATCGATATTGGCGATGGATGGGCGTGCGCGTTCAAGATTGAATCGCACAACCATCCTTCGTTCCTGGAGCCGTTCCAGGGCGCTGCGACCGGCGTCGGCGGCATCCTGCGCGACATTTTCACCATGGGCGCGCGGCCGATTGCGGTCATGGATTCGCTGCGCTTCGGCGACATCGCACGGCGGGGCAAGCCCAACGAAATCGGGAAGGTAACCGGTTATGGCGCTGTGGACGAGAAGGCCATCCACAAGAACCATTCGCTACTCGAAGGCGTAGTGAGCGGGATTGCCAGCTACGGCAACTGCTTCGGAGTGCCGAATCTCGGCGGCGAAACAAAGTTTGAGCCCTGCTATGCCGGCAATCCCCTGGTGAATGCGTTTGCGCTCGGCATCGTGCGGCGCGACGAGATTTTTTATGCGCGGGCGGCAGGAGTCGGCAATCCCGTGATCTATGTCGGCGCCAAGACCGGGCGCGACGGCATCCACGGCGCCACCATGGCGAGCGAGGAGTTCCGCGAAGGCTCAGAACAAAAGCGGCCCAACGTGCAAGTAGGCGATCCCTTCCTGGAGAAACTGCTTCTCGAAGCCTGCCTGGAGGCGATGCAGACCGGCGCAATCGTGGGCATCCAGGACATGGGCGCGGCGGGCCTGACCTGCTCCACCTGCGAAATGGGCGCGCGCGGCGGCGTAGGCATTGAAATCGAAATGGACAGCGTGCCGCAGCGGGAAACCGGCATGACGGCTTACGAGATCATGCTGAGCGAGTCGCAGGAGCGCATGCTGCTGGTGGCCGAAAAGGGCCGCGAAGACGAGGTGTTTCGCGTGTTCGAAAAGTGGGGCCTGGACGCGTTCACCATCGGCCACGTCACCGCCGATGGCGTGATGCGCGTGCGCGAGCATGGCGAACTGGTCGCCGAAATTCCGAACACCGCGCTCACCGACGAAGCACCCGTGTACCGGCGGCCGATGCAGCCGTGGCAGGCCGATGTGCCTCGCCAGATGCCGGCGCATGTCAGCCTGGGTGAGAAGCAGGAACTCACGGCCGCGCTTAAGCGGCTGCTTGCCTCACCCAACATCTGCGAGAAGCGCTGGATCACCGAGCAATACGATTCCATGGTGCAGACCAACACGCTCGCCGGGCCGGGAGCCGACGCCGGCCTGGTGCGGATTAAAGGAACTGACCGGGCACTCGGGATGGCGGTCGATGGCAACGGCCGCTGGTGCTACCTGGATCCGAAGCTCGGCGCCAGCCACGCGGTGGCGGAAGCGGCCCGCAACGTGGCGTGCACCGGCGCAGTGCCGGTGGCGGCCACCAATTGCCTGAACTTCGGCAATCCTGAGAAGCCCCACGTGATGTGGAAGTTTTCGCAGGTGATCGATGGCCTGGCGGCAGCCTGCGAGGCGCTGGGCACGCCCATCACCGGCGGCAACGTGAGCCTCTACAACGAGACGCTCGGCGAGGGCATTTATCCCACGCCGGTGGTTGGGGTGGTCGGCATCCTCGATGATGCCTCCGCGGCAGTGCAGCCGAAATTCCAGGAGGTGGGTTGCGAGATCATGTTGCTGACCGCGGCCCCTGCGGCCGCGAGCGCCGACGCGCTAAAAAACGAATTCGGCTCGTCGGAATATGCCAGGGAAATTCTTGGCGAGCTCTGGGGTTCTCCGCCGGGATTGGATCTGCACCAGGAAGCCGCGCTGCACCGCTGCATGGCGGAGCTCGGTTCGAGGCGTGTACTGCGCTCGGCGCATGATTGCTCAGACGGCGGGCTGGCCGTGGCGCTGGCGGAATGCTGCTTTGGCACCCGGGTTGGCGCGAGCGTGGCGCTGCACGCCGGCGCCGGCATTGCACCTGAATTGGTGCTGTTTGGCGAAGATGCCGGGCGAATTGTGATTTCCTGCGACCCTGACCGCAGCGAGGAAATCAAAAAGGTAGCGCACCAGCACGGCATTGCGGCAATCCCGCTCGGCAAAACTGTTCCAGAACAATTCACAGTTGCAATTGACCGCCATACGGTAGTGTCGGCGCCGGTTTCCGAGCTGGAAAGCGCCTGGGCACGGTCACTCGAACGCATGTTGCACGTCGAGACAGAAGAGCGACTGGTGCCGAACGTAGTGCAGAGGAGCTGAAGACTAATCGCGGCTCTGCCGCGGACAAGCGAATTTTGCGTCTTAGAACGCGGGCAATTAATAGTGGCCGAGATGAACGCTCGATATAAGCGCATCGTGATCTGGGTGGTTTGTGCCATGCTGGCCTTGGGCGGATCGGCCGTGGTGTTGCCGCTGGGGTCGCGCAGCCATCATGGCGTGGTGCCGGCAGCGGCCATCGGCAGCCTGGTGCTTGCCATTGCCGGGTTCCTTTGCCTTCTGCTGGCAGTTGTGGCGGCGATTGGCTACGGCCAAATGCCGGAGCGCAGAACGTAATGCCTGCGCGCCGGCCGAACGCAAGAAAGAAGCAGGACAGATGTGAGCATGCAATGACGGCTTTCGAGGGCAGCGATAATTTGAAAAGCGACAAGTTCAGGGATGAGTGTGGTGTGGTGGCGATTTACGGCCATCCCGAGGCGTCGAAGCTCGCCTACCTGGGACTGCATGCGCTGCAGCATCGCGGCCAGGAGTCGGCCGGCATTGCTGCCTCGGACAACGGGCGCATGGCGGTATATAAGGCCATGGGCCTGGTGGCCGATATTTTCAACGCCGAGAACCTCGCTCGCGTTCCCGGCCAGCTGGCCATCGGCCACACGCGCTA
>JAJPJZ010000126.1 GCA_021323935.1 Terriglobia bacterium
CCGGCCTCGATGGCTTCCGTGATGCTGCGAATGTTTTCCGCGTGCGCTGCGACTTTAATTTGCGCCATGTGCGCCTGCTCAACGATGACCTTCAGTTCTTCAGGCGAAACCTGCTCCGCGTAGGGTGAATCGAGCGGCGAGCCCACGCCGCCGGAAGCCAGGATCTTGATGACGCGAGCGCCGTACTTCACCTGCAGGTGCACGGCCTTTTCGGCGTCGGCAGGCGAATTGATGAAGCCGTGCAGCGGGGTGTAAACGTCATCGAGCGGAATATTTTCAGGAAACGTGAACTGATCGCCGTGGCCCGCGGGAATCGAGATGGCGTGGCCGGCCGGAACCACGTGCGGCCCGGGAATCGTGCCTTCATCGATGGCCTGCTTCAGTCCGACATCAAGAAAATCATAGGAGCCGAGCACGCGCACAGCGACCACGCCGGAATCGACTGCATACCGCATGGCGCGCTGCGCCCGCAGCGCTGCAAGCTGCGGTGAAGGATGCTCGGCGCGTGGTCCGGTCCAAAGATGAATATGGGCATCGAGCAGGCCGGGCAGCACGGTGTAGTGCGACCAATCAACCTGCTGCGCGCCTGCGGGCGGCGTAAGGTTTGCGCCGACGGCCGTGATCTTGCCATCCGTGATGATCACTGCGGCGGGCGACATCGGCGCCCGGTCGGTATCGAAGATTAGCTTGCCGCAGCGAACAAATACCGTTGTGGAAGGGGCAGGAGCAGGAGTTTGCGCCGCGCAGATCGCGGAGCACATCAGCAGAAAGAGCGCGCGTCGAATCATAGCCGCGCAATTCTAAAGCAAATCAAAAAATGCGCGAGGCAAAACTACTTGACCGCGGGACCACGCAGCGCGCGGCCTGCCAGCACATGCGTTGCGTGCCCATCACGCACCGCGAACTTGCCGTTCACCATCACATCCAGGAAGCCTCGCGCATACTGCGAAGGATTGATGTAGGTGGCGGGGCTCTCGACTGTTGCTAGATCGAAGACCACCAGGTCGGCGTAATTTCCCGCGCGCACGATGCCGCGATCGTTTAGTCCTGCAATCGCGGCCGGCAGGCTGGTGGCGGCGCGAATGGCAAATGGCAGCGTGATGACGTGCTGCTGGTTGACGTAGTTCTGAATCTTCACCACGAATGTGCCAAAGCTGCGGGGGTGCACCAGGTCGCCGGGCGCGGCGGTGTTGCCGTCGGACGCGGTTGCCGTCCAATCCTGCTTCATGAACTCGCGGATATCGGCCTCTGACATGTTGTGCGACACCACGCTGGTCGAGCCGCCCTGCAGGATCCGCAGCACCGCTTCCGCCGGCGCTAGGTTCCACATCCTGGCAATTTCTTCGAGCGATTTGCCGCGCAGCGTGGGATCGGGCTTGTAGCCAATCAGCACCAGGCTGGCCGGGCCGCCGCGCTTCTCAATCAGGACCGGAATTTCCTGCAGCAGGCGCGCGCGCTGCGCCGGGTCCTTGAAGCGCTCCAGCATCTCGGCCCGGCCGCCTTCCGCCGCCCAGTTGGGCAGCACGGCTGCCTCAAAGGCAGTGCCTGAAGCCTCATAGGGATATTGATTCGCGACCACGTTGATGCCTTCGGCGCGCGCGGCATTGATCATGGCGACAATCTGCGGCGCCTGCCCCCAAACATCTTTGCCCAGCGCCTTGATATGCGAAATCATGATGGGCAAGTGCGCCTGCCGGCCAATCTCAATGGCCTCGGCCACCGCGCCCTTGACGCCGCCGGGCGTGTAGCTGTCTTCATCGCGCAGATGCGAATCGTAAATGCCGCCGAATTCAGCCGCCACCTTGGCCAGCGCGATGACCTCGGCGGTTTCAGAAAAGCTTTGCGGCACGTAGAACAGCCCGGTTGACAGGCCGAAGGCGCCTTCGCGCATGCCCCGGCGAATCAGGTCTTGTTCGCGCCGGAGTTCATCGGGGTGGGGCGCGCGATTTGCGCGGTTCAGCACCTGCTCGCGCACCGTGCCGAAGCCGACAAACAGCATGGCGTTGGTGCCGATGCCGTTCTTCTGCCATGAATCGAGCGTTGCGCCAATCGGCCAGGGCGAGTTGCCGTCGTTGCCGGTCATCACCGTGGTGACGCCCTGCATGAGGTAGTTGAGATTTTCCTTGAGCTGCGGCGATGACAGCCCGGCAGCGCAATGGGTGTGCAGGTCAATGAACCCCGGCGCCAGGTACAAGGTCCCGTGCAGGTCAATGGTTTCGCGCGCCTTGATTCTGGCTGCAGCAGCGTCGCCGACGAACACAATGCGATCACCCTGAACGGCGACATCGGCATGGCGCCAGGGATTGCCGGCGCCATCAAGCAGGCGCGCATGAACGAAGAGCACGTCAACCGGCGCGCTGGTTTGCGCAGCGCAGCTTGCGCTCAGCCCGAGCGCCAGCACGATGATGAATGCGCGGCGAAGCATTGGCGCGCAATTCTAAAGGCAAAGAGCAGAACACCAAAGGCAAAAGCAAAGGTGATGCAGTTGGCGTCGCGCTCACGTCGGCGAGCTGATTTGCCTTTTGGCTTTACCTCGCTCGCGATAGCATCACCTGGTGCGCAAGCTGGCCATCCTGCTTCTTCTCAGTGCGAACCATGCCTTCGCCCAGAATTCAAGCGCCTCGTGGGACATGGGCGCGTGGTTTGCCGGCGGCCATTCCGTCCCCGGCGGCACCTCAGGAGTAGGCGTTTTCGATGCGGGCGTGCGCCTCGGCAAAGTTCTTACCGGCGCGCATGGCCCTGGCTTGCTGCGCGGCAGCTTCGAATACGCCATTGACCTGGTACCGCTCTACGAAGTTCACCAGAGCTCGTGGGTTTACGGCGCCGGCTTCAACCCCATCAACTTGAAATGGAATTTCACGTCGCGCGAGCGCTTCACGCCCTATCTCGAACTCGGCGGCGGGACGCTGTTCAGCACGCACGACGTTCCGGCCGGAACGAACACCGTCAACTTCCGCACTCACGCCGCCCTCGGGATCCATATTCTTCATGAGCACAAGGCTGGCGCGTATCGCGGCCCCACATTTGAGGTGCGTTACGAGCACATCTCAAACGCCGGCCTGGCGTCTCCGAACCCTGGCATTAACTCACTTCAATTTGTGATTGGTTGGAGCCACTTCAGCGATTGCCCACCGGGCGCGTTCTGCGACCATGCGCGACCGGTGCCGACGCAGAAACCTTGATGCCTGCCCGACGCGTCGCGCCTAACCTGCTATCTTTTTTCTGCTATGGCACTGATCGAATGTGTCCCGAATTTCTCTGAAGGCCGCGACCGCGCCAAAGTTGATGCCATTGTGGAATCCATGCGCGTCGACGGCGTTTATTTGCTCGACCGCGAGATGGATGCCGACCACAATCGCTGCGTGCTTACGATTGCCGGAGATCGCGAGCCGGTGATGGAAGCCGCCATTCGCGGCGTGTGCCGCGCGGCTGAACTCATCGACCTGACCCAGCATCAGGGTGCGCATCCGCGGCTGGGCGCGGCGGATGTAGTGCCGTTTATTCCTATCGAAGGCGTAACCCTGGCCGATTGCGTTGCCATGTCGCGCCACGTGGGCGAGCAGATTGTGCAGCGCTGTGGCGTGCCGGTGTATTTCTACGAGGCCGCGGCCTTGCGGCCCGAGCGCACCAACCTTGAAGACGTCCGCCGCGGCCAGTTTGAAGGCATTCGCGAAGAGTGCCGGACCAATGAGGCGCGCCGTCCTGATCTCGGCGGCCCGCAGCTTCATCCCACCGCCGGCGCGGTGATTGTAGGCGCGCGCAAGTTCCTGGTCGCCTTCAACGTGTACCTGAACACCGCCGACGTGGAGATCGCCAAGAAAATCGGCAAGGCTGTGCGCTTCTCATCAGGCGGCTTGCGCTACGTGAAAGGCATGGGCGTGAGCGTGCGCGGCATGGCGCAGGTTTCCATGAACCTTACGGATTTTGAGCAGACGCCGATTGCCCGCGTCTTTGAATACGTGAAGCGAGAAGCCGCGCGCTACGGTGTGCAGCCGGTTTCAAGCGAAATCGTCGGCCTCATTCCCAAGCGCGCGCTTGAAGATGCCGCCGAGTGGTTCCTGCAGATTGAACACTTTGAGCCCACCATGATCCTTGAGAACCGCATGGCCGCGGTGATGGGCGGCAAAGTGGCGCCGGGCGGGCCTTCCGCCGGGTTGCGCGCGGGAGTTGAGCCGTTCATCGAACAGCTTGCCGCGCCTACGGCTGCCCCCGGCGGCGGGAGCGCATCCGCGGCCACCGCTGCCATGGCGGCGGCGCTCGGCAGCATGGTTGCCGGAATGTCGCGCGGCAAAAAAGCCTACCTGCAGCACGAACGCCCCTTGAGTGAAGCGATTGCCAGGCTTGAAGCGCTGCGCGCAGAGCTGAAAGCCGCCATCGATGAAGACGCAGAGGCGTTTAAGGCGATCATGCAAACACATCGCGCGCAACGCGAAGGGAAGGGAAGCCTGGAGCAGGTGCACGAAGCCACGCGCCACGCGATCGAGGTGCCGCTGCGGGTCGCCGAGCAGGCCGATGAGATTCGCGGTATCCTGCGCTCGCTTGCGCCCATCACGAATCCCAACATGGCCTCAGACCTTGTGACCGGCGAGGCCCTTGCGAGGGCGGCGGTTCAGGGCGCAATTGCCAACGTTGAGATCAACACGGAATCGTTCAACGACGAGACGTTCAGGGCGGTTTTCCGGGCGCGGGCGGCTGAGCTTCGCGAACGGAATCGGTAACCCGGAGGTCTCTACAGTAGTAGCCCTGTCGAGAGTGGGTTAAGGCCTTCGCCCGTAGCGGCAAACCGAGAATAAGGGCTACCATGGAAGAAACAACGCTGCTGGATGAGGGTTCATCCAAGTGGCAGAACTGAATTTCCCTGATGAAACGATTTTTGTCCCTTGCAGTTCTCGTGCTGTTTGCCGCCTCGGCGTGGTGCGCGCCCTTGAGTTTTCAGGCGCGGACCATCATCCCGACTGACGTGCAGCAGATCATTTCAGTCGACTATCGCTCGATGCAGAATTCGCCGACCGCCATGGCGCTGAAGGCGCGGGTCCTGCCTGACAATTTGAAACAGTTCGAATCCGCCATTCGATCATTCGGAATCGATCCCGATAAAGAAATCGATCAGCTTGTGTTTGTCAGCTTCCGCACCAAGGAACACGGCCTGATGGCGATTGGCATTGCGCAAGGCGATTTTCCGGAAGAACAGGTCACCAAGCGGCTGAAGACCAAGAAGGTCAAAGGCAGCATGTATCACAACACGGCGGTGTACCCGGCAGGCGGCATGCAGATGGCGCTGCTTGACAACACCACGCTGGTATTTGGCGACTCGGCTGCGCTGCACGTCGCGCTGGATACGCGCGATGGCGACGTGAGCAGCCTGAATTCCAACAGCCAGATTGCCAACATGCTGAGCGGCCTTGATCGTTCGGCGGTGTGGAGCGTCCTTGACCAGCAGGGCACGCAGGTCATGATGAAATCGGCGCTGGGCGATGCCGCGCAGCTTGCCGATTACGAGACGGTGAAAAAGCGCCTGCTTGGATCGCGCTACACCATGGACTTCAACAACGGCGTGAAGTTCGACCTCGACGTGTTCACCAGCGACAATTTTTCGGCCGCCAGTCTTTCGGCGCTGGTCAAGGCCGGCGTCATGTACCGCAAGATGTCAGCCAGCGGCGTGGAGAAAGTGGCGCTCGACAGCGTCACGGTCGATTCCGACAGCGCCAAGCTGCAGCTGCACTTCTCCACCGACGACAACAAGTTCGAGTCGCTGCTGCACTCTGACCTGTTCTCGGCGGTTTCGCGCTAGCAACAACCCGCTTCGACTTTCGCCGGCTGCTCTTCGCAGGAGCAGCCGATCTTGTTTGCGATGGCGCGATGCACGTCGTTGAACGCTTCTTCCACGTCGCCTTTGAAGAAGTAAATCTCCCAGCGATAGCCGCTCGGGTCAGTGACCCAGATCTTGTCCTGGGCCGCGTAGCAGCACACCGTGCCAAGCTCGTCGGTGGTCTCAAGCCCCTGGGCGCGCAGGCGCTCGCGCGCGGCAAGCACTTCAGCCGTTGAGTGGACGCGCAGACCGAGGTGATTGATGCCCGCAGGCTGCACGCCCGGCTTTTGCTGCATGGCCAGCACAACGGCGGGCTCGTCCAAATCGAACTTCGCATATCCAGCCTTCAGCTTGGCGGGCGCGGTGCCAAACAACGCCGAGTAGAAGGTGACGGATTCTGCAAGCGAGTGAACATCAAGCGAGAGATGCAGCTTCATTTCCTTTTCCTCCATATTGACGACAATCAATATACACCGGCAAAAAAATATTCCGCCGCTACACCTGCTCACGCAGGGCGTGCGCGAGCATGCGCAGAGCCCGTTCGTTGCGGCGATACCACATCCATTGCTCCACTTTTTCGGCCTCGACCAGCCCGGCTTTTCGCAGCACCGCCATGTGGTGCGAAATCGTCGGCTGCGAAAGTTCAATCTGGCTTTCGATATCGCAGGCGCACATCCCGCTGTTCTTGCCGATGGCGCAGCAGCCGGGCTGTTTGAGCAGCGCGAGAATGCGCCGCCGTACGGGGTCAGCCACGGCGCGCAGCATGGCATTAAGCTGCGGCTCGGTCAGTTGCGCGTCCGCGGATTTGGCCGGCGTTGCCATATTGATATCCATCAATATACTGCCGGATGACAAGGCCGGCAAGGGGGACGCGAAAAATTATTTAATGATGGGGTTATAGCCGTCGGACGAGAGCTTGTCGCGCATATCGAGCGCCGCCTTGCGGTCTTCAAACGGGCCGACCTGGATATGGAACAGCTTGTCAGGCAGATCGCTGACGACGAAAGCGGGGTAGCTCTTTTTGCGCAGTGCGATGGTGAGCGCATCTGCGTCTTCACGGCGCGAAACCGCCGCGACTTGCACCACGAAGGTCGCTGCGCCGGCCGTCGCAGGCGGCGCCGTGGCCGGCGTGCTCTGGGCCGGTTGGGTTGCCGGTGGCTGGGTCGCAGGCGTCGTAGCTGCCGGACTTGGCGTAGTCGCTGGCGCTGGCGCCGGAGTGCTCGTGGCCGGCGGGGCTGCGGTGGGATCGGTGCCTTCGGGCGCTACCTGCACAGGCGCGGTCTCGGCGGCGGCTGAATCGCTACAAATCTGGCCGGCCGGGCAGGGCGAAGTAGTTGCCGCATGGTTGGGCGAAGGTTTAGCGGCGCTCACTCCGCTCGATGCCGGCGCGGCTGCCGCCAGGCTCAAATCCTGCGGCGCTGATGCCCGGCCAAGGTTAAAGCCCAGGCCAAAAAACAGGGCGCACAAGGCTGCCGCCGCAAAAAAAATCCCAAGCAGCTTGCCGGTGCCCAGCGTAATTTCGGTATCGACCGGTTGTACTGCTTCTTCCGCTAACTTGGTCCCGACTGCCATTTGTTGCTCCTGAATCCTTCCTATGCGCCTGTTCCTGCACCCTTGCTGCCCGTGCCCGGCAGGCTCTGCGCTTCCTTATCGAAAAGCTTCTGCAGGCCGCTCAGTATGTCAACCGGCAGCGGAAACACGATCGTGGTATTTTTCTCAACGCCGATTTCTGTGAGCGTTTGCAGGTATCGAAGCTGGACGCTGATGGGCTGCGTCGCCATGAGCGCTGCCGCCTCGATGAGCCGCTGCGCGGCAGAAAATTCGCCCTCGGCGTGGATGATTTTCGCGCGCTTTTCGCGCTCGGCCTCGGCCTGCTTGGCCATGGCGCGCAACATCTCTTCAGGAAGATCGAGCTGCCGCACTTCGACGCTCTTGACCTTCACGCCCCACGGGTCGGTGTGCTGGTCCAGGATTTCCTGCAGCCGCAGGTTGATCTTGTCGCGGTGCGCCAGCAACTCGTCGAAATCAACCTCGCCCAGCACCGAACGCAGCGTGGTCTGCGCGAACAGCATCGTCTGGTACTGGTAGTTGCGCGGAATCACGATCGCACGCAGCGGGTCAACCACTTTCAAAATAATGACGGCGTTGACTTTCAACGTGACATTGTCGCGCGTGATGATGTCCTGCGAGGGCACCTCGTAGGTCTCTTCCTGCAGCGAGACCTTCACGATGTTATCCATGGGGCGAAACAGGAAGATGATCCCCGGTCCTTTGATGTGCTGCAGCGCGCGCCCAAAGCGGAAGATGACGGCGCGCTCATATTCCCGCAAGATGCGAATGCACATCAGCAGGTAGATCACGACAATGAAGACGGCGATTGCCGCCGGAGGAAATGGCACGCTTGCCTCGCAGTGAGAATTGCTGCTCGGATTCTAGCGTGGAATGGAGCGATTCAGCTATTGAGTTGTTAGCTTATTGCCGCCGGCTCGGAATCTTTGGTGCCATGGCGGAATGGCCCCACCGCCGGTTTGCGGCTCAGTGGTTCGCCCTATGCGCCGAAGCCCCGGTGGGTTCCACATCGAGCACCAGCCCGTGCACCGCGCGCACGCGCACGCTCTCGCCCAACGGTACCTCCGATTGCGCCACCGCGTTCCACAGCTCGCCGGCAATGAACACTTTGCCTTCCGGGTTCAGCGCCGTGCGGGCGGTCCCGGTAGCGCCCACCAGACCCTGCGGTCCGATGATCGACTTGCGCCGCCGCGCGCGGACGGCCAGCGTCATGAGCACGGCGGTGATGACCCCCAGCGGAACGCTGACGCCCAGCGCCGTGGCCCAGCGCACGCGCATCTCAGGCACCGGGCCATCCACCAGCAGCAGGCCACCAAGCGTAAGCGCCACGATGCCGCCGATGGAGAGCACGCCATGGGTCACGAATTTTGCCTCCAGCGCAAACAGCACGAACGCAAGCACAATGAGCGCCACCGATTCATAGCGGAGCGGCAACATGTTGAGCGCGAAAACCGCCAGCAGAATGAAGATGACGCCGACCACGCCAGGAACCACCGCGCCCGGATGGTTAAATTCCGCGTAAAGCGCCAGCGCGCCCACGGCAAACAGGATGAACGCAATGTTCGGGTCCATGAGCGTATCGAGGATGCGCTGCTTCAGCGACATGCGCTCTTCCTCGATCGCCTGGTTGGCGGTATGCAGCACGACTTTGCTTCCGTCAAAGCGAGTGACGGTTCGGCCGTCGAGCTGCTTGAGCAGGTCCTGCTCGTCGCGCGCAATCAGGTCGATGAGCTTCAGCCGCAGCGCCTCATCGTCGGTGAACGACTTGGACTGCCGCACGGCGCTCTCCGCCACTTCAAGGTTGCGGCCTCGCTTGGAGACAAAAGACCGCATGAAGGCAGCCGAATCGTTTTCAATCTTCTGCTTCATCACCGGGTCAAGCTTGTCGTCGCCGCCTAAAACCACGGGATGAGCGGCGCCGGTGTTGGTGGCGGGAGCCATGGCCGCAATGTCAGCCGATTCCAGGATGTAGAAGCCGGCTGAGGCTGCGCGCGCCCCACTGGGCGCCACGTAAACGATCACTGGAACCGGCGACGCCAGGATTTTCTGGATGATTTCGCGGGTCGAATCAACCAGTCCTCCGGGCGTGCTCAGCTCGATCAGCACGGCTTGCGAGTGCTGCTCGGCGGCGTGGTCGATGGTGCGGTCGATGAGTTCTTTGGTGATGGGCTGAATGGTGTCGTTCAGCACGACTTTGACAATTTGCGCCGAGAGGCCCTGCGCGAGCAGCCAAACTGCACAGAGCAGCAGTGCCGCGCGCCCGGCCATCAGTTTTGCCCCGGCTTCTGCGCAGCCGTCCGCCGCGCCTTGATTTCGCGTTCGAGAATGAGAGCTGCGGCATTGGCCGGCTGTAACGCCAGGGCGCGCTGCACGTTGGCGGTTGCGCTGGCCAGGTCACCCGAGCGCATATCGAGCCGCGTCAACACCACGTAAGCTTCGGCCGATTGGCCCAGGCCGGTTGCAGCCTCGGCTTCAGAGCGCGCATTCTTCCACTCACCCTCTCGCTCCAGCGCCGTGGCCAGTTCGGCGTGTGCGGCTGCATCCTGCGGCTGCAGCACACAGGCTTCGAGGAAATTCTTTTATGCCTAAACGGCCAGCCCTTCGTTCAGCAGCTCGCGCCCGAGCTCCAGGTGAAAGAGCGAGTGCGTCGCCGCGCAGGCATTGACCATGGCCGCCTCGGCGGCGCGCTCTACTTCGAGTTCAGCCTGCCGAAAGGCAGTCTCATCGTAATTGCGCTTCATGCGCTCGGCTGGCCCCCTGCCGCCCTGCGCAGAGAAAGGCGCGCCGCTTGAGACACTCTCGAGCAGCGACTTGGCGTCGGCATCGTTGGGCTTGAGAGCTACGACTTCGCGAAGCTGCCGCGCAGCCGCCGGCAGATCGCCGAAGCGATAGAGAGCCAGCGCGTAGTTGTAGTGGTAATCGGGATCGTCGGGATCGCGCTGCGTCGCCCGTTCAAAACTGGCGAGGGCAGAGTTCTTGCCCAGCCGGGCTTCGGCCACCGCCAGGTTGTTGTAAACCTCGGTGAGCGGCACGCGCGCCGCAAGCTGGCTTAGCCATTGCTCGGCGTGTGCGTAATCGCCCTGGTAAAACGCCGCCAGCGCGGCAGAGAACAGCGCGTCGCGCCCCTGCGCTGTATCAGGCTTCACTTTGGTGAACGTGGCAATGGCGTCCGGAAAATCGCGCATCTCCAGGTACGACTTGCCCAGTTGGTACGCCGCGCTTTGATAATCGGGGCTGATGCGCAGCGCCTCTTTCAGCCGCCGAATCTGCTCCTGGCGAGAGGCTGCTGTGATTCCGCGAATGTAATTCTCCAGCGCATCGAGCCTCACGTTGGGCGAGGCAGCCAGGAAGTCAGCACGGGAACGCGAACTGGGCCGCAGCGCCTGCAGCACGTCCCAGGCGAGCGCGTTGCTTACGTCCATCAGGTTAGGAAGAGGTCCGCGCTCGGTGAATTCCTTGCTCAGCCGCAGGCGCTTCACGTCAAGCACTTGCGCTGCAGCCGTGAACACCTGGCCATCAAAGCTGTAGCGGCCCATCACGGCAAAATCGGCGTCCATTTCATCGGCGATTTCATATAACGTTGCGCGCGATGGGCGCAGCGCAACCGGAATGCCTAATCGGTCATAGGCGCGGACGCGGTCGTCGCGATTGATGACGAACACACCCTCGTTTGCCAGCCGGCTCCCAATCACCTCCGGAATGGCCTCGCCGATCCACTCAATACCCGGCACCGACGGCGAGTTTTCAAAGGGAAGCGCCAGCAGTGTGGATGCGTCGGCTGTCGGTGTGGCTGAAGCCGCGAAAGGCGTGCCCTGGGCGCACGCGCTTGCACCACCCAGCGCCGCGAATAAGGCGGCCAGCACTGCCGAAAGCGCACGATTCGGGAGGGTCAAAGTACCTCAATTATAGCTTTCTAAGCGGCGATTTCGGCCTGAAACCTGCGTCGGCGCAACGGTCCAGGGGACATCAATATTTCGGCAACCTGCCTGGCCGTAGCGCTTTCTAACAGAGCAAAGACAGCAAGCAGTTCTGTTCCGGCTGAGGCAGGTTTC
>JAJPJZ010000397.1 GCA_021323935.1 Terriglobia bacterium
GCCTCGGGAGCGGGCTGCCGATCGCTGTTGCGCACAACGTAAAAGCCGGTTGCTGCCGCCCCCGCCAGCACCAGCAGCACCACGGCAATCGCAAAACGACGCATGGCTTCTCTCTTATTTCTTGTCAAACACCATCACCACCGGCGGGCTCGAACCGCGCACCGATTCCACCGTCATGGTCTTGCCGTCAGGTGAGAGCGACCGGGTTTCCGTCCGCACTACTTTGGCGCCGCCGCTGACCGCGCTTTCGCTGGTCCATGTGGTCACCAGTTTTTCGCCTTGCCACTTCGCCACCGTCTCGCTCGGCCCGGCCATCGGCGATTCGTTGGTGGCAGGTTTGCCGGTCAGGTCGTAATGCGTCTTGCCTTCGTCATCGCGGCCCTGGAAATTGCTGTGTGTCGTCACATCAAGCGCGACCTCTGATTGCGCAATGCTCTCGGTCAATTTCATTTGCGCCATCATGCCGATGTTCTTGCTCTTCTCCGGGTTGAACTGCCACGTGCCTGAAAAATTCGTGTGTTGCGCCGCCAGCGCCATCGCGGACGCGAGGCAAAGCAGCGGAATGAGCAGCTTGGTTCTCATGGTTGCGTTCTCCTTTGCGACTTACGCTTCGCGTGCATCTTGAAGCTGCGCGCGCGAAGCTGGGCCCGCAACCATCCTCGACCCTGTACCTGCGTGCAATGTCAAGCAGCTTTTTTCGGCAGCGCAAAAAATGGTGTGACCGACTCAACGTGGCGCCGCTTGCTTGCGTCGGTCGCGCGGAAATTCCGCGAGGATGGTCAGGAGCGCGGGCGGGCAGAGCTCACCGGGCAGGTCACCGGGATTGAGCGCTCCAGGTGGTGGACCAGGCTTTCCAATTGCTTCTTCATCGATTTCAGCACGCGGATCTTGCTTTCCACCTGGATCAGCCGCTCGCGCCCGATGGCAATAATCTCGCGCACCTGGCTGGGCTTTTGCTGAAGCGGCCGGGGAAGCGCCGCCAGCGCACTGTGGAGTTCGAGCAACTGCTCAATCTCCGCCAGGGTGAAGCCGATCTCGTGGTTGCGCCGGATGAACAGCACGCGGTCCAGGTCTGACTGGCTGTAACGGCGGTATCCGTTGGCGGCGCGGACGGGCGGCGGCAACAGCTTTTCCCGCTCGTAGAACCTGATGGTCTGCACGTTCACGCCTGCGGCGCGGGCCAGCTCCCCAATATGCATGTTCGCCATTATCAACGTTGTACCCGGGTATAGAGTCAACCCTGCCCGGCAGCCTGCTTCAACCGGCTCCCGGGGCTCGCCGAAAGCATTTGACCTTTCCGGCAAACCCGCTATACTGAATACACGTTCGCTTTCGAACGGTTCAGTCAGTTCTGCGAAGCACTTACCTGCCTCACTCTGCTCCTGCACCACACTCGACGGTTCACGTAAAATTTCAAAATCAAGGAAAATGCAACATCATGGAACAAGGTACAGTTAAGTGGTTCAACGACGCCAAGGGCTTTGGATTCATCACGCGCCAGAGCGGCGAAGACGTATTCGTGCATCACACGGCAATCCGCGCAAACGGGTTCCGCAGCCTCGCAGAGGGCCAGCAGGTTCAGTTTGAAGTCACCAAGGGGCAAAAAGGCTTGCAGGCTGAGAACGTTCAGCCGCTCTAAAGAGCCGGCAGTTCGCGGGACAGGGCGGCTTTTGGCCGCCCTTTTCGATTTTTTCCCCACCCACTCCTGCGCCGCGCCACGTCAGAAACCTGACTTAATCCTCAGGCCCTCCGCCCCCGCAACCGGCTGCAATCCGGCCCCGAAGATCCCGCAGCTTGGCCATCTGCCGGGTTGACAAAGCTGCTCTCCGCGTTTGAAACTTTTCCTCAGCACTCGACTAAAATGCTTTAGCAGGGCGGCGAAGCGGCTGTTGCCACATTTTTTTGACTTAAGGCGCAACGCAGCCGGGCCGCGGCGGTTAAGATCCAAAGTGGGTACTCACATCGCCGATCTCCCGCACTCCACGCCGGGTGTGCCTGCTCCCGCAAGCCATAGACCATATTTATGAAGCCCGCGGCCCTCGCAGTTGCCTGTCTGTTGTTGATCGTTGCCTCCGCATGCGGTGGTGGAAGCAGCAGCACGGCCACCATTACGGTTTCGGTCACACCTGCCACGGCGACCGTGGTACCGGGCAAGACCCAGCAGTTCACCGCCAACGTGCAGAACACTTCGAACACCGCCGTGACCTGGGCGGTCAATGGAGTGTCTGGCGGCAACTCCACCACCGGCACCATCAGCGGCTCAGGCCTTTACACCGCGCCTGACACGATTCCGACCACCCCGAACGTCACGGTCACGGCAACGTCGGCCGCCAACACCACCATCACGGCGTCGGCCTCGGTGCTGATTGAGGCTGCCGTTACGGTCACGCCCGCCACCGCCACCATCGCCGCCGGCCAGACGCTGCAGTTCTCAGCTACCGTCAACACGACCAGCAGCAACAAGAACGTGACCTGGCAGGTCAACGGCGTGGGCGGCGGCAACTCCACCACCGGGACCATCAGCTCCAGCGGACTTTACACCGCGCCCAGCACTTTCCCGGTCACTACCGGCAACATCACGGTGACGGCGGTTTCCCTCGCCGATCCTACGCAAAAAGCGTCCGCTACCGTCACCATCTCGGCGCCTCCGCTGGTCATTTCGCCCACTGCCGTTACGCTGGCGGGAGGAGCGCAACAACCCTTCACCGCCACGGCGCTTGGCCAAACCGTTTCGCCGCAGTGGTCGGTCAGTTGCCCCAGCACAGCGCCCGGCGCCTGCGGCAGCATCACGTCCGGAGGCGTGTTCACTGCTCCGGTGTCGCCGCCGGCAGGTGGCGTCGTCACCATAACGGCCAGCATGGCTGATGGCAGCGCCGCGCCGACTTCAACCACCGCCACCATCCAGGTTTCAAACGCCACGCTTTCCGGCGCCTACGTCTTTGAGCTGTCAAACCCGAACCTGCTGAACGGGCAGGCGGAAGGCGGCGTCATTACGTTTGACGGCGGGGGCAAGGTAATTGCAGGCACGTTTGACGTTGCCGGCAACGCCTCCGGGCCGGTTTCGATCACCGGCGGCACCTATCAGCTCGGCACCGATGGCCGCGGCTCAGCGACCATCCAGGCCAGCTCCGCCCTGCAATGGCAGTTGGTAATGGCCAGCCACAACCAGGGCTTTATCAGCGCGCTCGATTCCAGCGGCAACACCTTGACCGGCACACTTGACCTGCAGCAACTGCCCTCCAGCACCACGCTGCAGGGCAACTACGCCATGCTGCTGCGCGGAGAAATTGCCGGATCGCCTGCCCAGGCCTTTGCTGAAGCCGGCAGCCTGGCGGCGAATTCAGGCGGCAGCATCACGTCAGCCACGCTCGACTTCAACAACCACCTGGTCGCCTCCACCAACGCAAGCGCAAGCGGCAGCTACACCGCAGCTTCCGCATCCGGGCGCGGCACGCTGGCGCTGAACAGCACCACCGCGAATCAAAGCTTCGCGTATTACGTGGTCGATGCCAACCGCCTCAAGCTCATCGAGGTTGACTCTGCCCGCCCGGCGTGGGGCGAGCTGTACACCCAGCCCGCCGGGCCGTTTTCGGCGGCGGCGTTCAAGGGCCGCTATGCCCTCACCATGGCAGGCACCTCATCCGCGGGCGGACCGTTTGCCATGGGCGGCGTCTTCTCGCTCGATGGCAGCGTCAGCATCTTTAATCGTGTCCTCGATGGCGTGAACCAGACGGTCGCTGACCAGCAGGGCGCCTACTCCGTCACCGACGTCAACACCGGCCGCACCACCCTGACCTGGAATGTGAATCACGGCGTCGCGCTGCAGTATGCGGCTTACCCGCGCAGCGATGGCGGCTTCTTCATCCTCGAAACCGATGCCTCGGCCGTGGCAGCCGGCGTGGTGCTGCCGCAGACCATCACGTCACCCAGCCTCACGACTCTGGCGGGCGGCTTCGCCGTCGTGTTGTCGGGCTTTGAGCCGATCTCGCTTTCAAATCCCGAAGGCCTGACCGGCCAGTTCACCTACACGGTCGGAAAGTCGCTGGGCGGCACGCTTGATGTTTCCGCCAACGGCGCCTTCAGCGCCGGCCTCGCCCTGCACGCCACCGTCAACACCGTCGATCCCAACACCGGCCGCGGCACGGCCTCGGTGCAGAGCGGGTCAGCGGCGCTGGCCAACGGTTTCCTGGTGTTTTACGTCGTGGATTCCAATCGCGTCCTGGTGCTCGATTCTGACGGCAGCCGAATTGTGTCAGGCGCCATGCTGCGCCAGTTCTGACCTTCCGGGCCGGCGCCGCGCGCGCCTAAGCAACGATAATCGGGCAGAGCTGCTCTAACTCTGTGTCGTTCGGGCCATAGTTTTCCATCTTCCAGTTGCAACCTTGCGGGCGCTGCCGCTCGGCGCCCGCGCTTTACAATGGCTGGACCAGGAGAGCATTGATGAACAATTGGAAACGCATCGCGATGTTTGGAGCATTTGGCGCCAGCGTGGCGCTGATCGTGCGCGGCCGCCGGCCTGAAGGCATCGCCGCCGCCGGCCTCGGCCTGGCGCTGCTGGCCGCCGAACATCCTGAATACCTGGAATCGCTGTGGGAGCGCGCGCCTGAGTATCTCGATCGCGGATCGCAACTGATGCAGGTCATCGGCCGCCTGAAGCAGCGCCTGGAAGATGAAGGCCCGCGCGCCATTCCGGCCGCCTGGCAGGAAATGACCCAACAGTAGCGTCTGCTGCGCCATTCCAGCCGCCTCTCTCGAACGTGACTCAGCAGCGGCCGCCGCGCCCGTTCCAGCCCATGTTGCAGGGCACGACTCAGAAGCGGCCGCCGCGGTATAACACCCCGCGCTGCTGCCGGCGCTGCCCGGCATTTCGCCGTCGCTACCGAACTCTGCGGGTCCTTCGCTCCATTCTGCGACTGTATAATTGGCGTGAACCGCGCGCCCGTAGCTCAGCTGGATAGAGCGATTGCCTCCGGAGCAATAGGTCGGGAGTTCGAATCTCTCCGGGCGCGCCATTCCTCACGCGCGACCGCGTTCCACCCCCGACGCGCAGCTTCATCCCACGTTGACGCCGGTTGCCCTTCTTCTTCGGCCGTAACATCTTCACCGCCA
>JAJPJZ010000050.1 GCA_021323935.1 Terriglobia bacterium
TACGGCCTACGCGGACGTGAGCTCGGCACGCTTGATGCCCAGTTTGTTCCGTTCAGCGCGATGACTCGCATGTCGGGCGTAAACCTCGGAGGCCTTGAGATCCGCAAGGGCGCCGTAGATGCGATCAACCGATATGTTTCGCAAACCGGCCAGCAATTCCCGCAGGAAGTGCAGGGAGTCGTCGATCAGATCGCGCGGGCCGGCGGCACGCCGCTGGTGGTTGCCGAAAGAGTACGGGGCGCGCTGGGAGTGATTGAGCTCAAAGACATCGTGAAAGGCGGCATGCGCGAGCGCTTCGACCAACTGCGCGCCATAGGCATCCGCACCGTGATGATCACGGGAGACAACCCGCTAACGGCCGCCGCGATTGCGCGTGAAGCTGGTGTGGATGATTTCCTGGCGCAGGCCACACCTAAAGACAAGATGGATCTGATCCGCCGCGAACAGTGCGAAGGCAAGCTGGTCGCTATGACGGGCGATGGCACCAATGATGCTCCGGCCCTCGCGCAGGCCGATGTCGGCGTCGCCATGAACACCGGCACGCAGGCGGCCAAGGAAGCCGGCAACATGGTCGACCTGGATTCGAACCCCACTAAGCTGATCGAGATCGTTGAAATCGGCAAGCAGCTCCTGATGACGCGCGGCGCCCTCACCACGTTTTCAATTTCGAATGACGTTGCCAAGTACTTCGCCATTATTCCCGCGATGTTCGCGGGAACATTCCCGGTTCTTAACGCCCTCAACGTCATGCACCTGCAGTCGCCGCAGTCGGCCGTGCTTTCGGCTGTTATTTTCAACGCGCTCATCATCATCGCGCTGATCCCGCTGGCGCTGCGCGGGGTGAAATACCGCCCCATGCCTGCGGCCGCGCTGCTGCGGCGGAACCTGCTGGTTTATGGAGTGGGCGGAATTCTCGTGCCGTTCATTGGAATCAAGCTCATCGACCTGGTCATCACCGGGATTGGACTGGCGTAAAAGCATGAAGAAGAACCTGACCACCGCCCTGCTGATGACGGTCGCGACCACCGTGCTGCTGGGAATCGTTTATCCGGCGTTGGTGACCGGATTAGCACACGCTTTATTCCGCGACAAAGCCAATGGGCAACTCATTGTGCGCAACGGCCAAGTAATAGGCTCCCGCATCATTGGCCAGCCATTCAGCGGGCCCGCATACTTCCACCCGCGTCCTTCTGCCGCTGGAAACGGCTACGACGCGGCCAACTCAGGCGGAACAAATCTAGGGCCAACCAATCAGAAACTGATTGACCGCATTCGCGCCGATGCTTCAGCGATGCAGGCTGACAATCCCGGAACACCGATCCCGATTGACCTGTTGACGAGCTCGGCTTCTGGGCTGGATCCGCACATTTCGCCGGCGGCTGCCGAATTTCAGGTTATGCGCGTGGCGCGGGCCAGGGGCGTGGCTGCAGATCGCATTCGCATACTCGTGGCCGAAAAGACCCAATTGCGACAACTCGGCTTTCTTGGTGAACCGCGAGTGAATGTGCTCGAATTGAATCTTCTGTTGGACGAGCGATTTCCCGTGAGGATGAAGGACTAGCGGCCGGCGGCTCGAGCTTTAACGGTCTGACACCCGGGTGAGCACTAATTGGCGCCGGCGACGCGGACCAGCGGCAGCCTGGGATGACGCTGGCGATTGCGGGCTTTAAGCTGGCGTTCGGATTTTTTCAGCGCCGCGATGATGGCTTCAGCAAAGGCCTCGAGCAGTTTTTGCGAAAGCGGCGAACGGCAAGCCAGGAGCCGGTGACAATCGGCGTGTGTGAGTTCGAGGACGGCCGAGTCCTGCTGAGCAACGTAGGTGTCCCAATCAGGGCTGCCATCCAGGAGTGAAAGATGCCCGATGACGTCGCCGGGGCCTGCTGCTGCAGCGCTTGAGTTCACGCGGCGCCCGGCGGCGAGAGCAGCCGTACCCTGCAGAACCACAAAACATGACGCAGCGTCACCGCTGTGCAATGGCTCGCCCTGGCTGATGCGCCGCAATTTCGCCACGCGCAGAATCTCGCCGCATTCATCCAAAGAAAAGTTTCGGAACAGCTTCACGGACCTGAGATCTTCCTCGGCGAAGCAGGCGGTGACATCGGCCCACGGGCTTACCAACGCGCTGGACTTCGCGGCCTGCGACCTGGTGGCCGCCGGCTGCTTCTTGTGCGCCGCAGGCGGAAACGATTCGTGGAGCTGGCGATTGATGGCCCTGAGTTGCACGGATAATGATGCCGCGTAACACCACAGGCTGCCTACCTCTCCAAAGAACAGCGGCTTGCCATGCAGCAAACGCTGCGGCGAAAACACATCTTCCGGCAGCCAGTCTGGAACGGCCGCGGTAATGGCCATTTCTGCGGCGGCTTCTCCGGCGGCAACGCAGTAGCTGCCGCCGTAGCCATTGAACCCGGCGGCAATGACGATGCCCGGCCGCAGAAAGCCGATGGCGGGAATCTGGTCAGGAGTGAGGGCAATTGGGCCTACCCACTCGCTCGAGAAAGGCCTGCTCTTTAATTCAGGGAAGAAGCGCGCGCGCAATTTCAGCAGCTTCGCGTGGATGGCGGGCACGCGCCGCCGCGATGACGCATTGCGCATCGGCCGGTCCTTGCCGCCGCCGAGCAGCAGGGGCGCGATTCCGTCGGCTGCGCCATCGCGCGGCTGGTTGAAGTACACCGGCCCATCTTCCGAGGTGACGACGCGCCCGCGACAGCGGTCAGAGGCGCCTTCCGTGACGGCAATCTGGCTCTGAGCCGGCGTAATGGCTGCAAGCTCAGGAAACAATTCGCGCGTGAAGGCGTTGGTGGCCACGATCACGGCTCGCGCGGCGACTGGTCCATGGTTTGTCTGGATGACCTGCACGCCGCCGTCGCCCGCATGCACCTGCTGCACGCTCACATCGGTATAGAGTTCTACGCCGGCAGCGACCGCCACCTGCAGGACGCCATAAACGAATTTTGCCGGGTGGTAAGTGCCGTCACCCGGCACGAAGCGGCCGATGAAGCCGCTTTCGAAGCCGAACTCCTGGCGAATTTTCATGCGTGACCAGATTTCGATCTGCTGGTCCTGCCGGTTCGCCATTGCGACTTCATCGCAAATGGCCTGCTCCTCGGCCTCGGTGTGCGCCAGGTAAAGCCAGCCTTTCGGGGAAAAATCGCAGGCGAGGTTTTCCTGCGAGATGATCTGCTTCAGCCGCTCGCGATTGCGAATGGCAAACGACAATACCAGCGAAGCCTGCCGCTCGGCTTCCACGCGAAGCACTTCGAGAGGAATTTCGGGATAGCAGCGGCGCAGGAAGCGGAGGCGCTCGCGCGCAAAGCCGCCGTAGGTGCCCACGGAATTTTCAGGCAGCAACTCAAAATTGCCGGCATTGCGGCCGCTGGCCTCGCAA
>JAJPJZ010000332.1 GCA_021323935.1 Terriglobia bacterium
CGGCATGGCCCTACCCGCGCCTCGAGCACTGGCTGGTGCTGAATCGCGCGCGTGCCATCGAGAACCTTGCGTATGTTGTGGCCTGCAACGCCGCCGGGAGAACGCGCGGCCGGCAGTTGCTCGGCAATAGCGTGGTGGTCGATCCGTGGGGCGTGCCGATTGCACGCGCAGGCGGCGAGGAGCAGGTGCTATACGCGCAGCTCGACCGAGAGCTCGTTCACGAAGTCCGAAGCCGCTTCCCTGCCCTCACCGATCGCAGGCTGGGGTGAACTGCGCCGCGAATTCTCGCGACCGATCGGCCCCGCATTCGGCACGCCGGAGATACGTCGCGCCTGCTGCGCGCTTTATTCGTCGCGCAGGGTATCGAGCGGGTTAACGCGGCTGGCCCGTACGCCGGCAGCGCGCTGGCTACGATGGCAACGCCTACTAGAAGCGCGGAGACAGCAACAAACGTCGGCACGTCGGTAGAGCGCACGCCATACACCAGGCTGCTGAAGACGCGCGAGAGCGCGAGCGCTGCTACGGCGCCAATCGCCACTCCGAGCAGCGTGGGACGCAAGCCTTCGCCGAGCACCATACGCAAAATGTTGGGAACGCCGGCGCCCAGCGCCATGCGTATGCCGATTTCGCGCGCGCGCCGCCGCACTGCGTACGCCAGCACACTGTAAATTCCAACCGAGGCAAGCAGCACGGCCAGCACGGCAAAGGCGGCCAGCAGCAGCATGTTAAAGCGCTGCGGCGAAATGGATTCAGCCACCAAGTCTTCCATGGTGTGCACGTCGGTGATGGGCGTGCTCGCGGAAACCTGGTGTACGGCGTTCTTGATGTCGCCTGCTGCGGCCGCGGGATTGGTGGCAGCGCGCACCACCAGCGTGAGGCCAAAGCCGTGGAATGCACCGAATTTAGCCGGCACGTAATACTGCGCGATAGGCCAGTACAGCATGGCGTCGGGGTCTTTGGCTGAGAGCTCGGTATTCTTGACGTCGCGAACGATGCCCACAACTTCGCGCGGCTGCGCGGGATAAAACGTAAGCGTCAGGCGCTTGCCCAGCGCGTCTTCATTGGGCCAGAAGCGGTGCGCGAGCGATTCGCTTACCACCACGACGGCGGTTGAACTGGAGCGATCTTCATCGTTGATCGTGCGGCCGCGCACCAGCGGAATTTGCATCGAGTTGAAGTAGCCGGGCGAAACCAGGCGCACTGAGACTTCGGGCTGGTCGGCCATGGCGACAACCGGCCGGCCTTCGATTTGAATGGGCTGGCTTGAGCCGCCCTGCAACGGCAGGTCATCGATGGTGCCGGCTGATTGCACGCCCGGTAGCGCGCGCACCCGGCGCAACACTTCGTTCACGAAGGCAACTTCTTCGGCCGGGGTTTTGTAATCGGATTGAGTGACGCCCAGCGACATGGTGAGCACGTGCGACGGGTCAAAGCCGGGATCGACGCTGCGCAGGTTCCAGAGCGTGCGGACCATCAGGCCCGCGGCCACCAGCAGCACCAGCGACAACGCCACTTCGGCGACGACCAGCATATTGCGAGTGTTCTTGCCGGTGCCGGCAACGCCGCTGCGCCCCCCTTGCTTCAGCGCGTCGTTAGGATCGCCCTTGGAAAGCCGCCACCCGGGCATGGCTCCGGCCAGGACGCCGGAGAGGATGGCAATGACGAAGGTAAACGCCAGCACTCGTGCGTCGAGGCTGATTTGGGCAACCGCCGGCAAGCTGGAGCCGAGATAATTGACGACCAGCTCGGCTGAAAAGTGCGCTACCAGCAGGCCCAGGGCTGCGCCTGCGGTTGAGAGCAGCACCGATTCGGCGAGCACCTGCCGCATCACCTGCCCGCGAGTGGCGCCGAGCGCTATGCGAATGGCAATTTCTTTTTTGCGGTCGAGGGTGCGCGCCATGATGAGGTTGGCAACGTTGGCGCAGGCGATGAGCAGAACGCACGCTACGGCGCCCAGCAGGATGAGCAAGGGCTTGCGCACATCGCCCACGGTTTCCTCGCGCATGGAGGTGACTTTGGCGCCCCAGCCGGCGTCATCTTCCGGATACTGCTGCGCGAGCCGGGCTGAAATGGTGCTCAGGTCGGCTTGGGCCTGCTCGATTGAGACCCCGGACTTGAGCCGAGCGATGGCGCTGAAGTGGTGCTCGCCGCGAATGGTGCGCTCCACCGGGTCCCACACCAGCGGCGTCCAGAAGGTGGCCCAACCGGGCTTGATGAAGTTGGTGGGCATGACGCCAACCACGGTGTAGGCTTCGCCATCGAGCTCGATCTTGCGGCCGATGATGCCGGGGTCGCCGCCAAACTCCGACTTCCACAGCTTGTAGGTGAGCACCACGATTTTTGAGTTCGCGCCCTGATCGTCGCCGGGGCCCACGGCCCGGCCCAACATGGGCTTGATGCCGAGGACGTTGAAGAATGTGGGCTCGACGCGCGCGCCACGCAGCAGTTGCGGTTCGCCGCTTCCGGTGAGCCGCCGCTGGGTGAAGTTGTAAATCGCAGAGCTTTCAAAAACGTTGTTCTGCCGCTCCCAATCGAGGTAGTTTGCGGCTGAAAGCGAAAATATCGACAGCCCGGGGAAGCTTTTTTGCGGAGGCGTGTGCCACAGGTGTACCAGCCGGTCAGGCTGGGCAAAAGGCAGCGGACGCAAGAGTACGCCATTCACCACGCTGAAAATCGCGGTGTTGGCGCCGATGCCGAGGGCAAGAACGATGAGTGCGGCTAGCGAAAAACTGGGGGCTTTGCGGAGGACGCGCAGCGCAACTTTAAGATCATTGAATAAAGTCATGGCTGTGACTTAGACGAACTACCGTCGGAAGTGGTAGGTACAGCAATAAATGGGCCAGCTATGGTACGGCAATGGCCGGACTTCGGCGCAGAGGGACGCATGGCGTTGTTCGATTGCGCAACCGGCTGTCC
Source organism: Terriglobia bacterium (assembly GCA_021323935.1). Taxonomy (GTDB): domain Bacteria; phylum Acidobacteriota; class Terriglobia; order Terriglobales; family Acidobacteriaceae; genus JAFAIN01. The sequence goes on from JAJPJZ010000332.1 coordinate 2,917, forward strand.
GGTAATGAACGGCAATGAGCAAGGCTAAGAAGGAACAGCAGCGATGAGCGGCAGGTACTACAAACGGCTGCGCCGCCAACTAGTGGCGGAAGTGGCGCACGCCGGTCAGGACCATCGCCAGGCCGAGGCGGTCGGCAGCGGCAATTACTTCGGCATCGCGCACCGAGCCGCCGGGTTGAATGATGGCGGTGGCGCCGGCGCGCGCGATTTCCTCTACGCCGTCCGGGAACGGAAAAAAGGCGTCGCTGGCGGCGACGGTGCCGGCCAGCGGAAGTGCGGCTTTCATCGCGCCGAAGCGCGCTGCATCCACCCGGCTCATCTGGCCGGCTCCTACACCCACCGTCTGGCGGTCGCGCGCGTAGAGGATTGCGTTCGATTTGACGTGCTTGCAGACCTTCCAGGCGAACATCAGGTCGCCCATCTCGGCTTCGGTGGGAGCGCGCCGGGTCGCAACTTTCAGCTCTGAAGGCGCAAGCGCGTGGCAGTCGGCATCCTGCACCAGCAGCCCGCCGGAAACATGCTTCAGCACCCACGGTTCACAGGCCGCGGCAATCTCCACCAGGCGCAGGTTCTTTTTGGCCGCGAACACTTCGCGCGCAGCATCATCAAACGCGGGCGCGGCCACAGCTTCAACGAACAGCTTGGCAACTTCGGCAGCGGCATCAGCGCCGACACGCCGGTTGAAGCCAATCACGCCGCCAAACGCGCTGACCGGATCGGTGGCGAGAGCGCGGACGTAAGCTTCGGCGAGCGATTCGCCGAGAGCAGCGCCGCAAGGATTGGTGTGCTTGATGATCGCGCAAAATGCCGCGTCGCCTGAGCCGGCAAATTCCTGCGCGAGCTGCCAGGCGGCCTCAAGATCGACGATGTTGTTGTAGGAAAGCTCCTTGCCCTGCAGTTGGCGCGCATTGGCAACTCCCAGCCGCGATCCGTCGGAATACATTGCGGCGCGCTGGTGCGGATTTTCGCCATAGCGCAGGTCACAGGATTTGCGCAGGTTGAGCCGCAGGATCGCCGGGAATTGCTGCTGCCGGACGCGATGAAAGCTCTCGCCTTCCAGGCTGATTTGTTCAAGCGTGGAAGCAATCGCGGCATCGTAGGCCGCAGTCAGCGCAAACGCCTGTTGCGCCAGGCGCCAACGCGTGGCCAGTGCAAGCGTGCCCGAGCGTTCCAGTTCATCGGCAAGCGCACTGTAATCGGCAGGCGAGGTCACAACCGCTACATCGCGAAAATTTTTTGCCGCCGAGCGCACCATTGACGGCCCGCCGATATCGATGTTTTCAATCAGTTCGTCGAACTCGGCGCCGGCTTTTGCCGCGATCGTCTCGAACGCGTACAGGTTCACCACCACCATATCGATCGGCAAAATGTCATGCTCGGCCACGGCGCGGAGGTGCTCAGGATTGTTGCGAACGTGCAGAATGCCGCCATGGACGCGGGGATGCAGCGTCTTGACCCGCCCATCGAGCATTTCAGGAAAGCCGGTGAGGTCGCTGATGTCGCGGACTTTGAGGCCGGCTTCGCGCAGCACGCGCGCGGTGCCGCCGGTCGAAACCAGCTCGACGTTGAGCTTCGCCAGCCGGCGGGAGAATTCAACCAGGCCGGTTTTATCGGTGACGCTGAGCAGGGCGCGGCGAATCACGCACCAGTTTAGCGAAGCCTGCCGGCAAATGGAAAAAGGCAGAACCCGAACGGGCTGCCTGGTTCATTCCTGAAATTTGTTGTGGCTATGCTGCCGGCGCCAGTGAACGCGCTGCCGACTGGTGAATGAATTTCTTCATCACGGTGGCCCACATCACCTTCTTTCGGACAGCACTTTCCTTCACGGAGCGGCCCTGGGCAAACATGGCGAGCAGCGTCTTCATCTTCAGCACGCGCAGGATGGCCTGTTCCGCCGGTGAAATGCCGTAAGCCTCGATGAACTCCTGCTGCACCGCGGCGGTGATCTCACGGTTGCAGAACGGATATTTCTCCAGCGCTTCAACACACGCCAGGAAAGCAGCCACGTCTTTCAGCGATGCACCGCGCTCTTCCATGCGCGCGTAGTCGGAGAGCCCTACGCCTTTTTCGCCGACGATCACGTTCAAAGGAGTGAAGTCGCAAAGCACGGCCGAGGCGGGCAGCACTTTTTTGCTGCGGGTCAGGGTGGTGCGCGCGCCTTCCAGGATCATCTTGATGGAGCTGTCGTCGAGGCCTTCACCTTTGCAGCTTGCGCATAATTTCGCCAGCTCACCGAGCAGGCCATCGCCATCGAAAGGCTCGGTGGAATCGGCAGTCACTTTATGGAAGTTGCGCAGCCACTCGCCGGCTTTGCGGGCTGCGACCGAAAGCACTCCGCGGTCGGCATAGCCGGGCAGCAGAGCGGCCTTCATGATGATGGATTGCAGCGGCAAGCCGCTGAATTTTTCAGCCACTACCGCGCCCAAAGCGGTGAAATCGCCCAGCGGCCGCGGAACGCCGCTCAGGTTGCGCTTTGAGAACAATTCATACACGCGATTCAGATTGGCGCTCTCAGTGCGCGCCATCTTGACGGCAGCCGCGCTGCCGCATTTGCTGGCGCGATACACCTTGGCGGCAATGCGCTCGCTCCCCTGGGCAAAATCGACGACAACGTCGTAAATGTAGTGGTCGCTCTTGGGGGTGTGGCCGACAACTCGCACATTGCGCAACTCGCCGCGGTCGGGATAGGCGCCCGGCACAACCGTGCGCAAACCCGCGACAATCTGATCGATTACGTTTTCCGCCATTCGTACTCCAGGGGAAGTTCGGGAGGTGGGCTCCCACGAGACAACTACCTGAACTAATGAGAAGCAGTTTAGGTGCCAGACAAGCTGCCGCGCATTGCCTCTAAGCTGCTGAAAATGCACTCCATACCCGAAGTCCGCCAAGCCGTGTGGCAAAGCCTGGAGCTAGGTGAGCACACGGATGCCAACTGTTAGCAGCGACAGCAAACCCACTCGCGCCTGTTAGTAGAACAGGTACTTGCGCCATTTCGCGTCAGAGTGGCCCATCAGGCGGATGATGTGGCGGCTGGTATGGAGGCTGAAGGAGCGCGGCTCGCGCATCAGCTTCATTCCGGCCTCATGGGCGAACTGGTTGCCCTTGCGGCGGTTGCAGGAGTGGCAGCAGGCCACCAGGTTCTCCCAGGCGGAGGGTCCGCCGCGTGAGCGCGGAATCACGTGGTCGAGGGTCAGTTCGCTTGAGGGCAAAACGTCACCGCAGTACTGGCAGGTGTTGCGGTCGCGCAGCAGGATGTTTTTGCGCGAAAGCGCGCGGGACTGGTGGGGAATGCGGCGATATTCCAGCAGGCGAATGACCGAGGGGACCCGCATCGCCACCCGCGCGGCATGCAGGAAATGGCCGTTTTCCTCTTCCGTCATGGCGACACCCTTGAGCACCAGCACGATGGCGCGGCGGGCGGCGCACACGTTGATGGGCTCATACGAGGCATTCAGCACCAGCACCGGCTGGTGCATGGGCTCGGGAGGGGGCGCATGCAGGAATGCATCCTCAAAGTGCGCGTGATGGTGCCCGCTGTAATGACCCGAATTGTGTTTGGCCGACATGATTCACTATGCGTGCGCGGCAAGCCGCTGCAGGCTTTCCGGTTCTCTCATCAGCACCGGCTCGGGCGCGAACACCCGCGCCACGGTCGCCACAAAGATCCTCTCCGCGCCTGCCTGCCTCAATACACGGGCACACTCGGCGGCGGTCGTGCCCGTGGTCAAAACGTCGTCAATCAGCAGCACGTCGCGCCCGGCCACTTCGTCGGGGCGCAACACCGAAAAGGCGCCACGCACGTTGTCACGGCGCTGAGCCCGGGTCAGCCCGGTTTGCGATTCCGTATTCCGGACGCGTGCCAGGATGTTTGGCCCCAACTGCAGCCGCTCAAGGCTGGCGGTGCGGAACTGCTTCAGCGCGATTCGGGCTACCTGCTCTGATTGATTGAACCCGCGGCTGCGGAGTTTGCTGCTGAAAAGCGGCACCGGGACCGCCACGGGAGCAACCTCGCTGAAGCTGGCGCCCAGGCCGAGCAGCGCGTGCGCCAGCATTCCGCCCAGGACGTTGGCGGCCGGCCGGATGCCTCGGTATTTGTATAAGTGGATCAGCTCGCGAAGCCGGCCATCGTAGCTGCCGTAGGCCACGGCGCGATTAAAGGCGGGCGGCTCAGTGCGGCACGCGGCGCAAAGCGGCGTTGGCTGTGCGGTGCTGGCCGCGCCGGCGTGGGCCGATACGGCTGCTGCGGTGAATAGCCGCTCGCCGCAGACGGTGCAGCAGGGCACCCGCATGGGCTGCATTGCCTCAAGGCAGGCAGGGCACACCGGAAGACGCGAAAAGGTGGCTAAAGGCGCAGCGCAGATGCGGCAATCGGCAGGAAAAAGCGCAGCCATCAGCCCGTGGCCCAGCAGGGCCAAGCCGCTGCGCGCGCCGAGATGATTCAGGTCACCACTACTGCTGAAGACAGACCCTCCGCCGCCGAAACATCCCTGACCGGTTGCGCGTTGAAGGCCGGCGGCAACTGCTGCCAGTATAGCTCCGCGATGGTGAGAGTTGCCACAGGCGTTTAGCGTTACTCCGCTGCTTCCGCGCGGCCGCGATTGCCAACTGCGGGCGACGCATTACAATTGCGCGACTCGACTGCCACAGGCCAGGCTCGGCCTGATGGCGCGGAGGACTGCGTGGCTGAAATGGCAAACCGCGTTTCCGAGACTGCGGCGCCCGAATTTAAACCCTACGTGGCCGCAACTGAGACGCGGAAAGAGCTGACCGGGCGGGCCATTACGCTGGGCGCGCTGTTCGGAATCCTGTTCGGCGCCGTCACCGTCTACGTGGGATTGCGCGCGGGATTGACGGTATCAGCGTCGATTCCGATTGCGGTGCTTTCAATCAGCATTTTGCGGGCGTTCGGCCGCGCCACAATTCTTGAAAACAACATCGTGCAGACCACCGGCTCGGCGGGCGAGTCGGTGGCCGGCGGCGTTATC
>JAJPJZ010000274.1 GCA_021323935.1 Terriglobia bacterium
ATGGACAACTCATCGAGCGAGCTGATCGATTACTTCCTGAAGCGCCGCGCCCGCACTCCGGTCGTCCGCTAGTCGCGGGTTGGTTGTTTTCCTCCTCTCCTGAAGGGCCGGCCGGCCGCGCGGCGGGCGGGCCCGAGGGAAGCACAGGAAACGCAGTAGCTGGATTTGCGAGCGCCGGGCCCGATGCCCGGCAGGAGTTTCTAAATGTCACTAGCCAAACGAAACGAGGGAGCCAAGGTCAACTCCAACATCAACGTCACGCCCATGGTTGACGTGATGCTGGTGCTGCTGATCATCTTCATGGTGATCACGCCCATGTTGCAGAAGGGCGTAAGCGTGGACCTGGCCAAGACGGAAAACCCCGTGCAGATGCCGGATGCCGACAAGGAAGACGCGCTGCTGGTCGCAGTGACGCGCGATGGCAAAGTCTTCTTCGGCAATGACCAGGTTTCGCCTGATGCGCTGACCGATAAGATCAGAGACCGCACGGCCAACAAGATGGATAAGCGCGTTTACATCCGCGCCGACGCCCGCGCCCGCTACGGGTCGGTGGTGGCGGTGGTGGATGACGTTCGCGCCGCGGGCGTGGACCAGCTCGGCCTGCTGACGGAGCAGCGCCATCCTGGCCAGCAGCCGCCGGCGGGTGGCGGCGCTGCGGCCAAGACCTCACCATCAGGCACATAGCGCAAGAATTTTTTTGAGGACTTTTTATGGCAATGACAATGGGAGGGCACGGCGGGCCCTCGGCTGACATCAACGTTACGCCGCTGATTGACGTGCTGCTGGTGCTGCTCATCATCTTCATGGTGATCACGCCGCTGACTCCGAAAGGGCTGGACGCGCAGGTTCCGCTGCCGCCTCCGCCTAACCAGAAGCAGCAGCCGCAGCCGAATGACCGCACCATCGTGGTGCAGGTGCTGAAGAATCCGGGCGGCTCCATGCCGCTGCTCAAGATCAACCAGGAAGACGCCTCGTGGGACAATCTGCAGACGCGGCTCACGGCGATTTTCGCCAGCCGCGCTGAGAAAGTCATGTTCGTGAAAGGCGACACCGACCTGAATTTTGCTGATGTGGCGCAAGTGATCGATATTGCCCACGCCTCAGGCGTGGACAAGGTCGGGCTGATCACGGCAAAGATTGAACAGGGCGGATAAGCAAGCAGTCACGGCCGCGGCTTGCCGGCCTGCGCGTAACCTTCGCGCTGCGCCGGCCAGGGGCCAGTGGCCTTCGGGCCCAAGACTTACATTCGAGAGCGCCGGCGCGCGGCAATGATACACTTCGTTGCCGCGCGTAGCTGCGCCAGAGACTCAAATCACAGGGCAACGGGAGACGTGGCGATGAGAGCCAACCGCAACATAAACCGCTGGGCAACGCGCGCAGGCGCGCTCGCAATGGGCGCAGCCCTGCTGGCCGGCTCAACCGGCTGCGACAAGCTGAAAGCGCGCGACCAGTTGAACAAGGGCGTGCAGGCGTACAAGGCCGCCAAGTACGAGCTGGCCATCACCGATTTCCAGAAGGCCGTGCAGCTCGATCCTTCGCTGATCAACGCCAAGCTGTACCTGGCCACAGCTTATTCCAACCAGTATGTGCCGGGCGTCGATGAACCCGACAATAATCGCAACGCCGAGCAGGCTATCGACACGTTCAAGCAGCTCCTGAACCAGAACCTGAACAAGGAGCAGAAAGTCGGCTGCCTGAAAGGCATCGCGTCGATCTACTTCAACATGAAGAAGCTCGATGACGCCAAGCAGTACGACCAGGAAGTGCTCAAGGTGGATCCGAACGATCCGGAAACCTACTACACCATCGGCGTCATCGATTGGACCGAGGCGTACAAGGACGCGGCCGACCTCAAATCAAAGGCCGACCACAAGGTTGACGACGACATTACCAAGGACAGGAAGCTGTGCCCGGCGGTGCAGCAGGCCAACCAGAGCCGCGTGAGCGAAGGCATCGATATGCTGAAAAAAGCCTTGGACCTCCGCCCCGATTACGACGACGCAATGGCTTACCTGAACCTGATGTATCGCCGCAAGGCCGATATTGACTGCGGCGACCAGGGCGCGCGCGATGCCGACCTGAAGACCGCCAACGATTGGGTAGAGAAAACGCTGGCCACCAAGAAAGAAAAAGCCAACAAGCAGCAAGGCCCCGGCGGAATCGTCGCCGAGCCCAACAAGTAGATCAGCCTCCGCACATTCGACCCATGGCCCGGTGATCCGGGCCATTTTTATTTGGCACGGCGACGTAAAATGTGAGTGCCTGGTCCGGGCCGGTTATGCTCCGCAAACTTCTTCTCGCCTTCCTTTGCTTCTGTGCCGCCGCCATGCCGGCGCAGGATGCGCCGCAGCAAAGCCAACCGATTACTCCGCCGGCTCCAGCGCAAACGTGCGTCATTGAAGGCCAGGTAGTGCGCGCGGGCGACACCATGCCGCTGAAAAAAGCCGTAGTCATGCTGATGCCGATGAACCCGGCTGCGACAGCTCCGCCCAGCGGCGCAGGCGGCCGCACGGTGCTGCGGCCCATGAACACGATCACGAATGAAGACGGCCGGTTCTGCTTCGCTGCTGCCGATCCCGGCCAGTACCAGATCGCAGCCTTGCGCAGCGGCTACGTGCGGCAGGCATACGGGCAGCGAGCGCCGAACCAGCCGGGCACGCCCCTGACGCTCGCCGACGGCCAGCAGATCAGCGGGATCACTTTTCGCATGATCCAGAACGCCGTCATTACCGGCAAAGTGCTGGATGAAGATGGCGAGCCGGTGCCGGGAGTGCGGATCCAGGTGCTGAAGTGGCGATATCGCAATGGGCGCAAGATGCTGGCGCCGGTGGGCCCGGGAAACAGCACCAACGACCTGGGCGAGTACCGCGTGTTCGGATTGGGGCCGGGCAAGTACTACGTCAGCGCGGCTGCGGGAAACGGCATGAGCTTTCCCGCCGAATACGGCACCTGGATTGTGGGCGGCGGAGTCACGGGGCGCGGAGGCAATCAGAATGCCTACCCGCCAGTGTTCTTTCCCAACACGCTTGATCCGGCGCATGCCTCGGCGATTGCGGTGCAGGGCGGCGAGGAAATTGCCGGCATTGATTTTCGGCTGCTGCCGGTGCGCGGAGTGCGCCTTTGGGGCCGCGTGGTCATGCCCGCGGGCCACAAGTTCGCCATGACGTTAACGCTGAACTCGCGCGAGGCGCTGGGGATTCCCGGGCCTTCAAAGTTCGCCACTGTGGGCGCCGATGGGTCGTTTGAAATGGAAGGCGTGCCGCCCGGCTCCTACACCCTGCTCGGATTTGACGAAGACGGCGACGCGCAATACCGGGTTGAAGAGCCGGTCGAAGTGGGCAGCGAAGATGTTGAAGTCACCGCCGCGCTCCATACCGCGGCTGACCTCGCCGGGCGCGTGATCGTGGAAGGCGACCAGCTTACTCCGGCCTCAGCGCGCACTCCGCACTTCAACGTACTGCTGCAGCACGCCGACTTGGGGCAGGGCGGAGGCGGCGCGCAGGTGCAGCCCGACCTGTCATTCAAAGTTAAAAATATCGTCAATGGCGATTACATCGTCAATCTATACGGGCTGAGCGACGACCAGTACGTGCGCTCGGTCCGGCTCGACGGCCGCGAGACCAATGGCATGATCCGACTGCGCGGGCGTGGGCTGCTGGAAGTGATCGTCAGCGCAAACGGCGCGCGCCTGGAAGGCACGGTGGTTGACGGCAACCATCAGCCGTTTGCCAGGGCGCATGTGGTGCTGGTTCCGGCCGAAGAAGAGCGCCGCTCGCCGCCCAATGCCTTCAAGGCGGCCTTGGCTGACGCTTCCGGCCACTACTCCCTGCGCGGCATCGCGCCCGGCTCATACAAGCTGTTTGCCTGGGACAATATCGAAGACGCCGCCTACGAAGATCCGGAGTGGCTGCGCGCCTATGAAGCCTCAGGCGTATTGGTGCGGATCGACGAAGGTGGTCGGCTCACGCAGGAACTCACGGTGATCGCCGCGGCGGCAGATGCCGGCCAGTAGGCCCTCAGCGGGCGACGATGTAGGTCCGTGAAATCCGGTCATGCCAGCCGAGCGAATCTTCGTCGAACACAGCCCACAGGAAACCCAAGCCTCCTGCCAGCGCGGAGATCACGATTGCGAACGCGCGGCGGCGGCGGTCGCGGCGCGACGCCCGTTGACCATCAAAGGTGCGCAGCTCAAGGCCGGCGGCCCGTACCCCGGCGCTGGCCTCACCCCAAACTAGAAACATGTAGTGATAGCCCATCCACAATACGGCCGCGGTTGCGCCTGCGGCCAGCGCGGCAGCGCGGTTGTGCAGCAGCACACCCAACGGGACAGTGTGAATCGATGAGGTTTCCAGCAGCACGTAGGCAAACAGCGCCAGGGCGGCAGCTCCCACTCCGCAATCAATCAGCGATGCGGCGGCACGCCGGCCGATAGGCGCGGGCGCTAACGGAAGTTCCAGCGCGAGGTCCTCGGCCGCAGTTTGAGGTGCTTCGTCGAGCGTGATGGCCGGTACCACCGGCAGCAGATCCTCTTCCGCGATCGGCAGGGCCTCGAGGATTCGCGGAGGTTGCACCACCGGCTCGGCCAGCTCATGCGGAGCTACGTAAAATTGCGCGGCGGGCCGGGGAAATTCAATGATCTTGCGGCGGCGCGGCGGCTTGGGGAGCGGCGAGGCAATGTCATTCTGCTCTGCGGCCGGGGTTTCAATGTCCGCCGGCGGCTCAGCGGTTTCGAAAGGCCCGGGCGCAGCAGCGTGCTCGAGCGCATCGGCGAACAGCGCCGCGATTTCGTGGGCAGGCGGCGTTGCCGGCACTGCCGGCGCGCCGGCGATTTCAGCCGGCTTGCGCGACGAACCCGGCAGGACCAGGTTGCCGGTCACCAATTCACGATTGGCCTGGCGTTGTGATTCAAAATCGAAGCGGAATGACAGATCAGGGTTGGGACGGCGTCGGGCGCGGTAGCGATTCAGCCGCGACGCAACTTCATCGCGCCATTCGTCCGAATGCTCGTCGGCTGCCGGCACCGGCAGCGCATTGCGGTTTCGAATCTGGTTATCGCTGGGCACCCGGACTCCGGTGAGTTTCGGAACAGTGCGGCCTGATACGATGGTGCGCTGCAGCCGAAGATGACGCGTCTCGTTCGATTCCTTATCACGCGGGGTTGGGTTTGTCATCTGCTTCTGGTGCCTGGCGTAGTAACTTGCCAGACACAGCCGGCACAGCTTGCGTCACCGACGCAGGAAGCCCCAATCAATAGCGTGTGCCTCGCCTCGTTGCCCTTGCAGGTCTCTTCACCGGCGGCGGGCCAGGACGTAGTGCGTGAGCCCGGCCGTGACGGCGGAACGCCGGTCGATATTGAAGTCGATGGTCCGAGCGAGAAGAACGGCCCGGTCTATCACCTGCAGGGCAACGTGCGCATCCGCTATCGCACTTACCTGCTGCGCGCCGACGACATCACTTACAACGAAGACACCGGCGAGGCTGTTGCCACCGGCCATGTGCGGCTTGAGGGCGGGCCGCGCAGCGAGATCATCCAGGCGA
>JAJPJZ010000191.1 GCA_021323935.1 Terriglobia bacterium
ATGTCAAAAAAGATCGCGGCGACGGATTCAGCGAGATTTGAAGATGCCGGCGCCGATCCAGTGAGATTTGATGGCGGCGCCCACGTTCACCCGGCCGGCGACGCAGTGCGCGCGGCGCTGGCGCAACCCCGCGCGGTTCTGGTGCTGCCGGCGCGCGATCCTGAGCACTCTCTGCTGGCCACGATTCGGCCGGCTCGTGCCGCAGCCACGCCAGAGTTGCACGCGGGCGCGCGCAAGATTGCCTATGAGGCGACCGGCTTCCTGGGGTTAGGCGACGTTGAGATCTACGAAGACGAGCAGCCCAAACCCTGGTGGAAGCGGATCTTCAGTGCCTGATGTCCAGATTGCGAGCTGCTGCTCGCGCCGATGCGGGCGTTGTCAGCGCATATAACGTTCGCGATCCGGGCACATAAACACACGCCATCTGGGCGAATATTCAGCCCCATCTCGGCGCATGCCTTTGTTGCGGGCGAGCGTTCAACGGACGCCGCAAAGCATAGGCCTCACAGACGCGGTCACTCCGGCTCGGTTTCTAAGGCGGAAATTACCTCGTCGTCAACGTTCCACGTCTTCAGGATGATCAGCGCGGTGCGCATGCTGAAGCCGGCACGCACCAGCGTGCGAAAGGTGCGGGCTGCCTCGCGCTCGCTGCTTGGTTTGGCGATGCGCTTGCGCCGCAGGAAATCTCGCGCCAGTTGCTGTTCGTCGCATGCGGCGTAGGACGCGGCCACCTGCTGTTCGATGACGTCAGTGTGTACGCCACGGGCCTTCAGGTCAGCCACCACGCGACGCTGCCCGAGCTTCTCGTTTTCGCGCCGATACGAGGCATACGCCGCCGCATACGCCGAATCGTTCAGGTAGCGTTGCTGCTTGAGCCGCTCGATCACGCTTTCGATGGCGTCACCGGCGTCGTCCGAGCTGCGTGCGCGAAGCAGCCGCTTCAACTCCGCAACTGAGCGCATCCTGCGTCCCAGCGCGCGCACCGCGCACTCATACAATTCGTCTTCGCTGGCGAGCTTTTTTGCCGGCTTTCGCATCGATGGAATGATAATCGCAGCCGCAACTGCGCCAAAAAATCTGCCTCGCACGCGCGCCCCCGAAACTCCAAGCCCGAGCTGCTAAACGCCTAGGCGAGGGTAAGGAATGGTCGAAGGGCGTGCCGCAGCGAAGTCGAACCCGCAACGCCACGAAGATCTCACCCGCAAGGAAGAGAAGGTCTGTTCTTGAAGAGGGGACCGCGCGGCGCAGGGCTGAAGCGGCGGTCTGGCTCTATTCGTCGCCGAAATCCTGATCGTCGAAGATATAAGGCGCCACGCGTACCACGCGGAAGCGCACCTGCTCATGGCACACTTCGCAATCGGGGAACTGATCGCCTTTCACCAGCACTGATTCGTGGGCGTCGCGGTGGGCGTGCTGATGGATGACCTCGTAAATGCCGGATTCCGGAATGATGTCGCCGGCTGCGAACACCGTGCGATGTTCGCTGCGCTTGCGCGGCATGTGCTTGCCGCCGTTGCCGGGCTGTTTCGCGCGGCTCGGTCGAAACCGGCGCTGCCGCTCGAAGTGTGCGTGTGGTCTCATTCCGCTACTCGCCAACACCAGCGGCATTATATTCATTTTCTCCCCGGTTAGAAACCTGTTCTGCCGCGCATGGCGGGCGGGGTTCAGGGCGGCAGCTCAGGCGCGTTTTGGCGTGTGTCTCCGGGCAGGTGAGCGCAAGCAGAGCCGCTGCTGCGGCGTGCGACGAAACACCAGCGCCCACCTCCTACGGCGATTTCGAGCCCTTCTTGCGCGGACGGGCAGGTCCGCATTGGGGGAGTAAGTAAAACGAATCGCAAACCCAAATTGCGGTGCACCGAAATTCGGCATCCTAACCAACGTGGCGAAACAACTGCACTGGGATGACGTGCTGGCGCTCGGGTACGCCGCCGAGCAGCTCTTTTTCGCCGCGCAGCTACTCACCAGTGACATGGTTCCGCTCGACCAGGCCGTGCACGCGGCATGTGAGCGTCACATTGGCGGGTTGCTCCGCCTTAAGCACCTGCTGCCGGCTGAGCTCGTGCACCGGCTCGAAGGCTGCCGCGGGCAGTGTCCCACCAGCGGTCCGCTGAGCCGTGTCGATGCTGAGCAGCTTGGCCGCCGGCTGTTGACTATTTTTGAGGACCTCCGTCGCGTTCTCAACCAGGTCGCGGAGCAAGGAAGCGAAGCCCGCCTGTTGGACGCGGCGTAGTTTATGCGATGACCAGCGTTCCTGATCTCAACACGTGCGCCGGGCCGGGCTGCACGCAGGAATTTCGGCGCCTCGGCGACGGCAAGCTCTACGCCTTCACCGTCGATGAGCCGGAAAAGTGGGGGCTGCCGCCGCACCTGAAGCAAAAAGTGGTCTGGCTGTGCAGCCAGTGCTCTGCTTCACTGTATGTCCGTCTTGACCGCCGCCGCTTTCGCGTGCAGGTGGTGCACCGCCACGCCGGCGCTCAGGCCGCCTGAGCGGGCCCAGCCCTCATTCATAGCGGCAGCGCGCCTTATTCGTAGCGCAGCGCCACCATCGGATCGACGTGCGTAGCTCGCCGCGCCGGCAAAAATCCTGCAAACACTCCCACTGCACAAAACAGCGCAATCGAAGCTGCAACCGTAACGCCGTCGTAGGGAGAAAGCCCAAACAGCATGCTGCGCAGCAGGTGCGTAGTCGCCAGTGAAATCCCCACTCCCGCTGCCACTCCCACGGCCACGATCACGGCGGTATCGCGCATCACCATGCGCAGGATCGAATAGGGTTTGGCGCCCAGTGCCATGCGAATGCCAAATTCCACCTGGCGCTGGTTCACCAGGTAGCTGAGCACGCCATACAATCCGATCATGGCCAGCAGCAGCGCGAGCCCGCCAAAAAATCCCGAAAGCGTTGCCAGCAGCCGCTCCTGCACCATGTTGTCATCCACCTGCCGCGCCAGGTCGCTGAACGAAAGCGTCACCTCTTTGTTGATGCCGGCCACCGCGGCTTCCACCTGCGCCGCCATTGCTGAATCGGCCATGTTGGTGCGGATTTCAAAATTGTCGCCGCTGAAGCGCGGGCTCTGCGCCAGCGGAAAATACGCTGTCGGAACCGGATCCTCGCGCATGGTCTCGTACTTGGCGTCCTCCACAATCCCTACGATCTCTTCCATGGGCTTGGTCTGGCCCGGCCGACCTTCAATTCTGAATCGCTTGCCCAGCGCGCCGTTCGGGAAAAATCGCCTGGCAAAGGTCTCGTTCACAATCGCAACCGCCGGCGCCGCCGCCGTATCTGATGGCGTGAACTTCCTGCCCGCGACCAGCCGGGTTCGCAGCACGTCAAAATAATCGAGAGTGATCGCGTTCAGGAACGTCAGCGCCTGCTCGCCCTGAGGAGGATTGGGCGCATCAGGGTGAACGTTGTTGTTCCACTCGCGCCCGCTCAGCGGCGTGGTAAACGAACGCGCGACTGCAATTACGCCCGGCAGCGCGCGAATGCGTTCTTCCATCGCCGCATACACCACCGATTGCTTTGCCGTATCTGCAGTCGGCAGGCTCGAATGCATGAGCAGCACGTGGTTGCGATCAAACCCCACATCCAGCGTGGCCAGCCGATAAAAGCTGCGCAGCAGCAAGCCGCCGCCCAGCACCAGCACCAGCGAAAGCGCCACCTGGCCGGCAACAATCCACTTGCCGGCGCGGAACCGCGCCACGTGCGCGCCTCCCGCGTCCTGCCCACCCTTGATTGCGGCGATCAGCGCCACGCGCGTTGCGCGCACCGCCGGCAGCACTCCGACCAGCATTCCGGTGACGACGGCGAGCGCCACCGTGAAGCCGAGCACCCTGGCATCAGGCGCGAGATCGAGAAACACGGCGGAGCGCGCGGTTGCAAGGCTGCGCACCAGCAGGGCGCTGCCCCAGCGCGCAAAGAGTAATCCGCTGAGCGCGCCAATGCTTGACAGCAGCAGCGATTCAGTGAGCAATTGGCGCGTAAGCCGGCCGCGCGAAGCTCCCATCGCGGTGCGAATCGCCATCTCGCGGGTGCGGGCCGTCGCCCGCGCCAGCATTAAGCTGGCAATGTTGGCGCACGCAATCAGCAAAACCGCCGCCACAATCGCCATCAGGATGACGAGCGGCTGCTGAAAATCTTTGCGCAAGAACGAAACTCCGGTGTCGCCGGCAACCACGACCAGCTTGCTGCCTACGAAATGCTTCAACTCTGTCGAATTCCAATCCGGAGGCAGCGCCGCATTCATGATGCTGAGCGATTGCGCCTGCAATCGCGCATCGGCCTGCTGCTGCGTTACGCCCGGCTTCAGCCGCCCGCCAATCATCAGCCACCACCACGAGCGCTCGTCCAGGCGCGATTCCTTGCCGTCAAACATCGTGGTTGCGCAAATTGGGAACGCCACATCGAATTTGTTGCCCACCTGCAGCCCATAAAACCCGAGCGGCGCCACTCCAATGACCTGCAGCGGGTGCTGGTCGAGAGTGATCCACTGCCCCAGCACCGAAGCCGCGCCGCCAAAACGATCTTGCCAGAACCCGTAGCTCAGCACTGCGACCGGAGCGCAGCCACGATGGTCGTCAGCATTCACAATCAAGCGGCCCAGCGCCGGGGCCACTCCCAGCGCCTGGAAGTAGCTGCCGCTCACGATCAGGCCGTCGGCATTTTGCACCGCGCCGCCGTGACCCAGGTCGAAGCGGTCAGTGCTCCACGCAAACGCCGGCGCAAACACGCCCTGCTGATCGCGCACCGCTTCCCAGAGCGCGTTGGTAAAGTAATCGCCAAGCCCCGATTTCACCTGTCGCTTCACCAGCACCAGCTCTTCCGGATGCTGCACCGGCAGCATGCGCAGCATGACTGCATCCATCAGCGTAAAGATCGCGGTGTTCGCGCCAATCCCCAGGCCGAGCGAAAGCACAACCACGGCCGCCACCAGCGGCGCTTTGCGCATCGAGCGCATGGCGTAGCGCAAGTCCTGCCCAAGGTGCTCAAGCCAGGCGAAGCTCCACAGCATGCGCGTGTCTTCTTTCGTGCGCGTGGGGTTGCCGAACGCCCGCCGCGCCGCGTCTCTTGCTTCTCTGCCTTGCATCTCGACCTCCGTGCCGCTGCCTGACCTGAGCCGCTGCTCGCGCATCTCCAGGTGAAACGCAATCTCATCCTGCAGCTCGCGATCCAGCTTTCGCCGCCGGGCAAGCGCCCGCAGCCGCAGCCACACCGATGAAATCCATTCACCCAACATGCCGGGTTCCTTTGCTTCCGTTGTGCTCCGGCGATCGTCCTTGGCTCAGAGCTCGCTGAACTCTGATTGCTCGCGCTTCGCTGCACGCTTTGCGCCTGACCGGCGGCTTACGTCGCCGCCAGCACCTTGCCGATCGCGCCCGCCACGCGCTTCCAATACTCCGTTTCGCGCGCGAGCTGCCTTCTGCCCGCTGCGGTCAGCCGGTAATATTTGGCGCGCCGATTGTTTTCTGAAACGCCCCACTCCGAGGCCAGCAGCCCGCGCAGCTCCAGCCGATGCAGCGCCGGATACAGCGCGCCTTCCTCCACCTGCAACACCTGGTCCGACGTTTCCTGGATGCGCTCGGCGATGGCGTAGCCGTGCATGTCGGCTCGCCCCAGCGTCTTCAGGATCAGCAGATCGAGCGTGCCCTGCAGCAAATCGTCTTTATTGCGCCGTTCCATTGCAGCCTTTCATAAGCCGATCAGGGTGCCGGATCTTTGCGCCGCTTTTCGCCGCGTTGCGATCAGGCAAGCACGTTGCCTGCGTGATTCCTGCCGCCGCTTCCATAAGTCGCTAAGGGAAGCGCAGCCAGTCTACACCCATAAAGCCATAAGGGGAAGGAGTGCGGTTTGGGAGGGCTGGTGTGGCGGAGTGCAGGCACACCTCGCTCAGACCGAACTCTGCGCATCGACGGCCAGGTAATCCGCGGCATCATCGGCGGCTGGCGCTGATCGTTTGGGCCGGGCGTCTCGTCCGGCCCGCCCTGAAAGCAAAGCGGGTCAGTCGTCCCTGCGTGACTGGGATCGGCATCGAGGCTCTCCCGGCACTTCGCGGCGCTCGGTGCCGGGCTACGTACGGTCGCCGCTCCGCGGCTCAGATGAATAGGCGTTGAGAATGAAAAGCTGACCGGAGTAGCAGAACGCCCGGCTCGAAGGAGCTATTGGAGGCCCGTCCGAAGGACGAGATGGGCCAGGCGCGACGCCCGGACCCACACTAGCGCACATAGGCCACACAAGCGGGGAAGCCATCCTTGTGCACAAAAAATCCCTTCCGCATGGGAAGGGATTCTCACATCGCTGCTGCAGGCCTCATCTCTGCTGGGGGCTAAATTGCTGCTGAGGCCTGGTGGCCGCCAAACAACTAATCTCCGGCCATCTCGGCCATTTCATTCGATTGCGGCTGCAGTGAATCGAGCGGCACAAACCCTGACGCTTCCGCCAGCTTGTGTCTCTCCGCTGCTGCCATCTCAGCCCGCAGGCGGGCCTCAAATTCGGCCAGCTGCTGCTCGATCGTGAGCTCCTTCTGCTTGTTGCGCACCATGTCTTCGCGGTAGCGCTTCAGGAAGTAGCCAATCGTCTCCACGCGGATCTTGATCGAGCCCGAGGGTTTGTTCTCGTCAATATCCTTGAAGCAGAAGTAGGGCGTGCCCGAGTGCTCGACCACTTCTTCCACCACCGTGTAGATGGGCGCATCGTGGCCGCACTTGAAGCTTGAAAGCTCCAGCGCCACCAGGTTCGGATGCCGCGCAATGTACTTGGCCGCCCACACTTTGCGCGTGGTGTTCTCGCTGTAGGAATTTTTCCATGCATCGCTGACGTCGAGCGCATGCTGAATGGCGCCGGCGCGGACTTCATCGCCAAACAGCTTCTCCAGCGTAGGCTCATCGAGCGGCAGCGAATCCTGCGAAAACACCGGATACCCAAGTTTCTGGAATTCTTCCAGGATCTCGTGATTGATGCCGGGGTCGT
Source organism: Terriglobia bacterium (assembly GCA_021323935.1). Taxonomy (GTDB): domain Bacteria; phylum Acidobacteriota; class Terriglobia; order Terriglobales; family Acidobacteriaceae; genus JAFAIN01. The sequence continues at coordinate 6,965 of JAJPJZ010000191.1, forward strand.
TGTGATACGGCCTACCCAGCAGCACCACGCCCAGCCGGTCTTCCTTCTCCAGCCGGTCCAGGACCTCGCGCGCCTGCTTGCGCATGGCTGCGTCAAACGCCTCGAGCGCCTTCAGGCCTTCCTTCACGGCGCGCGCGTTCTCTGCCTCGCTCAAGCCCAGGATGTCCTTCCAGTCTTCAAACATCTGGCGGCACAGCAGCGGCTCATCGTTCAGCACGGTCAGCGTGTCACGCCACAGCACGCCTTTTTCCGCGAACAGGTCGCCTTCCTTGGTGAACGCCGCCTTCACCGAAGCCGGCGTCGCAGTCACGGTGGGGCAGGCGCGCGACGATTGCGTGTGCTTCAGGAACGTCGGCAGCGAATCGATCATGGGGAAGAAGATCACATCCAGCTTCTTCTTCGCGTGTACCGAGTAAAGCAGGTTGTGAACGTGCGGAATGCCCACCTTCGATGGGAAGCACGGATCGATGGCGCCACGCTTCGCGCCTTCCTTGTAGAGCTGCTCGTTGGTGTACTCCGACCACAGCAGGTTCTCCGGCTTCACGCCCAGCGATTCGAAGTAGGCGGTGAAGAACGGCCCGCAACTGTACATATTCAGCGCGCGCGGCATGCCGATCTTCAATTCGGCGCGCTTCTTCATCTTCTCGGCGCGCTCGGCAATCGCCTTGCGCTGCTTGGGCAGCATCAGCGCGCCCGGCGCCGGCACCGCATCGGCCACTATGGGCGGCTCGTAGCTCTTGAAAGCGATCTTTGCCGCAACTTCCACCAGGTTCGGGTTCTCTTTCTTGATCGCGTCAATGCCGCCCTTGATCACCCGCATCTCTTCTACGTTTTCTACCGTGCCTTTTTCGCAGGTGGCGATAATGAGCCGCTGCGCGCCCTGGAGCAGCGGGACTTTGGTCTTGACCGGCGGCTTGTAATTCGGGTTCGGCGTCGTCGTCTTCACGTCAATAAACGTGCGCAGGCACTTGTTCTTGCAGAAGTAGCAGCGCGTGTCTTCATTGCGCGTGGTGGTGTAGCTGATCGATGCCACCGATTCGAGGCCGATGAACTCGGTCTGCTTGCCGTTCTCCCACAGCCGCACCGCTTCAAATGCGCAGCCAATCGCGCCGGCTTCGCCGCAGTGCTGGTGCACGATCACTTCCGGCTGCACGTCCTTGCCCTTGAAGCGTGATTCGATAAAGTCGACCTGCGACTTCACCGCCGCCAGGTTGTGCTGCGTGCCGCCCTGCAAAACAAACTTCCGCCCAATCGACGCCAGGTTCGGAATCTGTGAAACGTAAAGCCAGATGTTCTTGGGCAGTACGTTGCAGAGGCCGGCCATGATCTCTTCCGGCTTCCAGCCCTGACGCTGGAAATCGACAATGTCAGACTGCATGAACACGGCGCAGCCGTAGCCGAACTGCGGATAGCCCTTGGCGTTGAAGGCGATATCGGCGAATTCTTCGACTTTGAAACCAAAGGATTCGCAGGTGCCCTGCAGGAAGTAGCCGTTGCCGGCGGAGCACTGCGTGTTCAGCTTGAAATCTTTTACGCGGCCGTCTTTCAGGATGATGATCTTGATGTCCTGGCCGCCCACGTCGCAGATCACGTCAGCGTCGGGATAGAAATGCAGCGCCGCTTGGGTATGGGCCACGGTCTCGACCAGCGCCACATCGGCGCCCACGGTGTCTTTCAGAATGTCTTTGGCGTAGCCGGTGGTGCCCACGCCCATGATCTTCAGCGTGGCGCCCTGGTCGCTGACCTGCTTCGCAACTTTGGCGATTACTTCCTGCGTGTCTTCGATGGGATTGCCGCGGGAAAGCTGATAAGTCTTGGCCAGGATGTTGCGGTTCTTATCGACCAGCACGGCCTTGGTGGAGGTGCTGCCGCCATCGATGCCGATGAAGCCTTCCACCACTTCGCCGGCGGTGAAGTGGTGCGGCACAAACTTGGGCTTGCGGTATTTTTCTTTGAACGCGGCCAGCTCTTCCGGAGTCTTGGCCAGGGCCTGCGCGCCGCCCTTCTTGGCTTTTTCAACCGCGCGGCCTTCGGTGATGTACCACTCCAGCTTTTCGTAGCCCAGGTACTGGCCGATGCCCGGATCTTCCAGCTTGCCGAACTCGACGGCGCCGATGCAGGCAAAATACTGCGCGTTATCGGGCGTCTTGATCAGGGTTTGAGGGTCCACGCCTTCAGGCAGCGGATAATTACGCTCTTCCCAGATCTTGGGGATGTTGGCCTTCCAGCAATCGCGCATGCCCTTGATGTAGCAGTTGGGGCCGCCGAGCAGCAGCACGGTGGGGCGCAGCGTGTTTCCGCGCGTCAGCACGGAAAGGTTCTGCTGAATGATGGATTCAAACAGCGACGCCATCAGCTCATCGGGCGGGACACCCTGCTTCTGCAGGCCGTTGATATCGGTTTCAGCAAAGACGCCGCACTTGCCGGCCACCGGATGCAGCTTCTTGCCGGCGTAGCCCATTTCGCACAACTGATCAGCCGGGATGCGCAGCTTGGCATTGATTTTGTCGATCACCGCGCCGGTGCCGCCCGCGCACTTATCGTTCATGGAGGGCAGCTTTTTCTTTTTGCCGGTTTCAGGGTCTTCTTTGAAGATGATGATCTTGGCGTCCTGCCCGCCCAGCTCGATGACCGAGCCGCACTCCGGGTAGAGCTTTTCAACCGCCAGCGAGACGGCGTTGACTTCCTGCACGAACTTGGCGCCCACGTGCTTGCCCACGGTCGAGCCGCCTGAGCCGGTGATGAAGCAGCGGAAATTTTCCTTAGGCGTGGCCGGGAAGTCCTGAGCAATCTGCTTCAGCATCTCCAGCGCTTTTTCGGGCTGCTTGGTTTCGTGGCGCTGGTAGTCCTGCCAAAGAATGTCGTCGGTTTCGCCGTCGACGACCACGACTTTGACCGTGGTCGAGCCGACATCAATTCCCATCCACAGCAGGTTGTAGGCTTTCTGCGGGTTCGCCTTCTCAGTCAGTGCTGACATTCATTCTCCCCGGTGCGATCTGGTGGTGCGTCGTTGGTGCGTTCGGTTCGCTCTGGCCGCGATCATTGATGCGCGGCCATGTGTTGCGCTTCGGCCGTGCCGAAGCCAGGTCGTGATACGTATTGCGCCTTTTTTGCCCTCACCCGCCGTCCCGGCCGACACCCTGGCGCGCGCGTGCGGGTACACGTGTTGAACATGCCATTTTGCCGTCCAGGAGCGCTAAACCGTTGCAAAAACAATCGAATGGGCGGAATTGGGGGTTAAACCGCAGACCAACAGGGCCGGCGGCGCATTGAGGACGAGGGTTTGGGGTCAGCCTTGGGGTTGACCTGAGTGGTGCAACGCGCCGTGTCGCTGACGTTTTAGGGAAAGGCGTAAGCGCTTGTAGCTCCGACGGGGTCGGACCCACAGCTCGGGACGCGCGGAGAATGCAGACCTCGTCCGAGTGTGAACGTAACGGCGCTCCCACGCGGCGTCACCAGTGCTTTACACGGATCTGCCGCCTCGCCGCACACGACCCCAAAAATAAACCGATCAGGGCCGGGCTTTA
>JAJPJZ010000069.1 GCA_021323935.1 Terriglobia bacterium
GCAGATCGATGAAGCCGGCAAAGCCGCCGACGACCTGCTGTGGTTCACGCGCCTGGGCGATGTGGCCACCGTCGATAAGTGGGAAATCGCCAGCTCCAAGCCCATCCGCATGGCCAACTCGACCGGCCAGGGCGCCGGCAATCCGCTGATTATCTATGCCTACACGTTTGTGCCCAAAAAGCTCGGCCCCAGCCAGAAGGCGCCGCTCGTCGTGTTCGTGCACGGCGGCGTACACGCGAACTTCGATTCGCCCAGCTACGCCCACGTCATCCGCGAATTGGTGGAGCAGGGCTACGTTGTCGCCGCGCCCGATTATCGCGGCTCAACCGGCTACGGCCGCGAATACTACGACCAGATTGATTACGGCGGGGCAGAAATCGATGACACCCACGATGTGCGCAACTGGGCCGTGCAGAACCTGCCCAACGTCGATCCGCAGCGCGTCGGCATCATGGGCTGGAGCCACGGCGGCTACCACACGCTGCTGAACATTGTGCGCTGGCCGCAGGATTACAAAGTGGCGTACGCCGGCTGCCCGGTGTCAGACCTGGTCATGCGGATGGGCTACAAGTCGCAGGGTTATCGCGATATTTACGCCGGCTTCATTGGCAAGCAGGCGGAAGATAATCCCATGGAGTACCGGCGGCGGTCGCCCGTGTTCTATGCCGATCAATACAAGACGCCTTTGCTCGTCCACACCAACACCAACGACGAAGATGTAAACGTCATGGAAGTGCAGCACCTCATTGACGCGCTGAAGGCGGCCGGCAACAAGCAATTCGAATACAAGATTTATGAGAACGCGCCCGGCGGCCACCACTTCAACCGCATCGATACGGCGCTGGCCCGGCAATCGCGGCAGGAAATTTACGCCTTCCTGGCGAAATATCTGAAGCCGTAAGCTAAGGCGGTGCAGCCTGAGTCGCATGCCCGCGTGGTCCGTTTCGGCGTGTACGAAGCCGACCTGCGCTCAGGCGAGCTGCGCAAGCACGGCATCCGCCTGCGCGTGCAGGACCAGCCCTTCCAGGTGCTGTGCATGCTGCTGGAGCGCCCGGGTGAATTGGTCACGCGCGAAGAGCTGCGCCGGCGGCTTTGGCCGGCCGATACTTTCGTCGATTTCGATCACGGCCTGAACACCGCCGTCAACAAGCTGCGCGACATCCTCGGCGATTCGGCCGCCAGCCCTCGCTTTATTGAGACGCTGGCGCGGCGCGGATATCGCTTTGTCGGCCCCGCGCCGGTGGTAGTGCAGCCTGAAGCCACCCCGCCGAACGCTGCCAATGCAACGCCTTCAGCTCCGCTTGCCGCGAACCACGTAAATCCGCCAGCGGCCACTGCTGAAATCGGCGAAGGCTGGTCGCCATCAGCTCCGGCGCCCGCGGCAATCCCGCAGGCGCCTTCGCCAACGAACACTGCTGCCGCCCAACTCGAACCCGACGACGAACCACTGCCCTCAGCTAATCGCGGCGCGCTGCGCACGCTGCTTGCGCTGGCGCAAGTCATGTATCTGGGTTTTTACATTGCCGCGCTGGCGCAATTGCCTGAAGTGAATCGCCTGGCAGCAGAGCTGGTCGAGGGCGGCGGGCGTGCTGCCGAAGCCGCCGTGCTGATTACCGGCACGGCAGGCATCGCGGTGCGGCTCTACCTGCTCACGGCAGTCTTCTTCGATTATCAGCCGCTCGGCGCCAAGTTCAAGCGTATTTTCCCGCTGGTGTTGCTTCTGGATTTTGCCTGGGCGCTCTCCCCGTATCTGCTGACGCCCTGGATTGGAATGGGGCTGGCGACGGCAGCCTGCGCGCCCCTGCTCTACCTGCCCTTCTCGCAAAGGACGCTCATCCGTATGGCCTACCCCGGCCGGCAATGAGCGCGCCGCTCGCCGCGCGCGGAAACACCAATTTGTCGTTGGCCAGGTAATTGAACAGGCCGCACACCGCAATGGCCAGCAGGTTGGCCGCAACCAGCGGAAGCCGCGCGCGCTGGCAAAGCCAGCGCATCAGCAGCACATTGCCGGCCAGCGAAACGAGCCCGGTGATCAGGTTGAACTTCATGAAGCGCATCGCCACCGCTTTCATCGCACGTGAGCCCTTATCTTGAATGCGCTCCGAGAACGTGTAGCGCTCGTGCCATAAGAAATTGTGGACCACCGTGATGCTCACCGCGATGGCGGTTGCCGCCAGATAATTCACGGCAAACGCCCGCGTCAGCAGCGCCAGAAGCGCAATTTGAACCGCGATTCCGAGGGCGCCCACAAGGTTGAAGCGCACAAAGCCGGCCGCGCTCATCGCAGCGTCTCCTGCCGGTAGAGGCTGCGCGTGTGCAGGATGGCGGAAACAATGCACATTGCCGCCATGCCCGCGGTTGCGATTACGCCGCCGACGTCGAACAGACGGTATTCGTGCCCGCCGAGCCGCACGTTCGGATTAATCAGGGCGCGAACGCAGGCGGCAATCAGCAAAAGGCGGATCTCAGTCGGGCCAAACTTGCTGTATGACAGGCGGAAGCTGCCGAGCGTATACGTCGCGAGGTAAGCCTCAATTGAGAGCATCAGAAAGCCGATCAGCATGGCGATGGCGATGCGCCAGTCGGCAAGCCCTGAGGCAGCCAGGCCAAGCATGATTACCATCGCGCCAAGGCTATCGACCATGTGATCGACATAGAATCCGTAGCGCGGGCGCTGCTGATTGCGAACGCGCGCCAGCGTGCCGTCCAGCGAATCGCCGAACCAGTTCAGCACGATGCACACCATGGCGAGAACCAGCCCTGCCCTGGTCCAGCGCGTCGCGGCGAATGCGGCCCCGGCGCCGAGTTGAGCGGCAAACCCCAGCGCCGTCAGGTGGTCGGAATTGATGCACGCCGGCATGCGCACCGCCAGCCAGCGCAGGATGCGGCGCTCCAGCCCGGCGGTAAAGCTTTCCTGGATGCGCGCCGCGTTCACGAAGCGCAGCTTGGGTTGCGTTGCAGCGAGGGTGATGTCATTTGCAGCCATTCGGTCCTCCGGTTGATGAAGAATTTGGGAAACGATTGTTTTCAAGCGCCCGCCGTGTAGCCGTCATGGTGAACAGCAGCGATTCGCGCGGCACGCTCTCAACGAACGGTCCGACCAGCCAGCCCAGACCCGCAGGAATATCGCGTGTGAGCGAGATAGCCTCGCACTCGATGAACACGCCGCCGTTCTGCTGCTCAAAGCGCCAATAGGAATTCAAACGCCACAGGAACCCGTGATCGTCGGCGGGCGCGAGCTCGTGTTCGCCGGCCGCGCCCGGGTTCACCACTTCCGCAATGCGGGTTGAAACTGAGCGGCTGGAGGCGTGCGTGGCGTCCTGGCGCGTGTAGTGGACGTCGTGTTCGGTGTCGAGCACGACTGTGATGACGCGCGTTCGCTGGAAGCGCAGAAAGATGTGGAAGTCATCGCCGCGGCGCGAGATCAGCCGCGAGCGCTGCACGTCAGGCGCATAAAACTGCTGCTCGTGGTCGTAGTCCTGCACCAGCCGCAGCACCTGGTCGAGCGTGGCGCCGGGAACGAACTCGGTCGCAACCCAGTGATGAATCAGCCCGCCGGGAACCGGAATGCGTGCCCCATGATCGTCAGTCCGGAGCCGCTGCACGATGACCTCGCCATGCGTCAGTCGCCGGCAAACGGATTCACGGTCCGCAGCTTCATCAATGAGTAAAATGCCGCCTGAGTCGCGGCGGGTGAGATCGGCTTCAGCCAGTGCAACGTAGCGATCGAAGGCTGCGTTCGGGGCGCTTCGATCAGCAGCAAACCCGGCTGCGCACAGCCAAAACAGAGCAACGGTCAGTTTCACGGTCCGCATACCGGGACTATGACGCCGCTCCGGCAAGCGCGGCGATACACGGCGGGTAAACTGGTTGAAATTTGCGGGTCATCAGCCAAGACGCTGATTTAGTTGAATTTAGGCGGGAGTGTCATCGGCCGCGCGGGCGCTGTGGCGGCGAAGGATTAATTGCCGCCGGGAATTTCGCCCTTTTCAGGGTTGTAGTAGAAGGTGAAGCGAATTCGCAGTTCGGCCCCTTCAAATTCCTTAGGCAGGGGCTCGAATGGGTTTGACATCGAGATTCCGCCCTGCGCAGCGCGGTCCAGATCGAGCCGCCCGCTGGTGGATTCGAGCGTGAGCGCATCGACCCGCCCATCTTTCAGGATCCGAAAGATGATCGAAACTTTGCCCTGCGTGAAGAACGGCCGTTGCGCCGATTCCGGCATGATGGCATACCAGTTACGCTGCACCGTGTTCTTGACTCGCGCCAGGTACGGGCCAAAATTAACGCCCATGGTGTCGGAAAGAATTTCCATGTTGCCGCGGACGCTGGCAGTGCCGCGATAGCCGGCGCCAAACTCGCCGCCCTGGCCATAGCTGCCGCGGCCGGGAGCAGTGGCCTGGGCCATGGCTGAAGGCGACGTACGCCCCAGGTTGAACGGATTCGGGGTCGCCGGCGCCGCTCCGCCTCCCGGCTGCGGCTTGATGTCCTGCAGCACCGGGGCGTTCGCTTCAGGGTTATTGCGCGCGGTCTGCTGGGGAGCCGGTTGCGCTGCCGGCGCCTGCGCCTGCACCGCCGGCTGCTGCGCCGGGGGCGCGGGAGCGCTCGGCTGCGGCCGGCCGGGCGCGCCCGGCTTGCGTGCATCGAGAATCTTGTGCAGCTCATCCTGGTTCACGGAAGGCGTGCGCGAAGTTGCAATGCGGTTCTTATCAGAAATAACGTTGGTTTTCGGCGGCCGGGGCAGCGCCTTCTGCAAGTCCGGCGGCAGCTCAAGAAACGTCAGGTCGCGTGACTCCACGTTTGGCGCCACGATTCGAACTTCGTGCCCCTGAAAATACGGCAGCTTCGGGCCAAACAGAATTGCCAGCGCCAGTACCAGGTGGGTAATGATCGAAAGCCACAACGCTTCGCGCCGCCGCGAGCGCGACAAATCGTCCTGTAGCTGGATGATCAGGTGGGGAACGGCGTCTTCCGGCAGCGGCCCCAGGCGCGGGTCCTGAAAAAGCGCAAGCTGGTTGGCATCGGGCAAAGGCCGCGACTCGGCCTCGGGAGCGATAGGGCGCTCATCTTCCAGCGGAAGTTTCAGGAGTGCTGCCATTTAATGCTGCCAGCCTTAACCGCGACTTTGCCGGGAAGTCGCGCCAAGGCTGTTTCTGAGCAGGATTCTATTGTCGCATTAAACGGCGCAGACAAATGTAAAGGGTTTGAAACCACAGGGAGTTTCGGCGGGATTGCGAGGTTTCTACCTACTGAAAATTACGGCTGCAGGCGGCGAGGTTGGCCGCTAAAGGCAGCAAACCGCAGGACCGCCGGCAATTTCGCGCTCGGTCCCGCGGTTTGGGCATCAAGATTGGTACTGCCCCGCAAACTACGCTCAAGCGCTTGCCAGCGCTTCTTTGGTCACGCTATAGAGCTGGTGCCACGAGGTCGCTGCCTTCAGGCGCTCATTCACGTTGTTGATGTTCTTCACACCTTCATCCTGCAGCCATTTGCGGAATGCTTCGGCGCCCTGCTTGGCGTAGATGGGAATACCGTCTTTCCAGGTCGCGCGCCCGCACAGCACGCCCGCAAACTTGACGCCCGATTCGGCAGCCAGTTCGAGCGATTCGGTGAACTCGGCATTACTGACTCCGGCCGAAAGGTAGATGAACGGCTTGGTCGCCACCTTGGCGGCGTCCAGGAAATGTTGACGGGCCTCCTGCTTCGAGTAGGCCTTCTGGCCGGCAAAGCAGCGGGCGCCTTCAACAAATTTCATGTTGATGGGCACTTCGACTTTCATGACATCAACGCCGTAGCGCTCCTTGGTGAACTCAGCCATGCTGGCCTTCACGATCTCCGGCTTCTTCTTCGCGTAGTCAAAGCCTTTTTCGTCGGCGCCTTCTTCATAGCCCACGAACTCCAGAAAGAACGGAATGTCATTGGCGCGGCACTCGTCGCCCAACCGCTCCACCCAGGCGTGCTTGCGGTCGTTCACCTGCTTGGGATCGAAAGGCGTGTAATACAGCAGGATCTTGATGCAATCAGCGCCGGCCTCTTTCAGGCGGCGAACGCTCCAATCGTCGAGCAGGTCAGGCATGCGGCCGGGGCCGGTCTTGTCATAGCCGGTTTTTTCATAAGCCAGCAGCAGGCCGGCATTTTTTGCGCGGCGCCTGGAGGCGGGCAGGCCCCACTCCGGATCGAGCAGGATGGCGCTGGCATGCGGCGTCAGCACCTCAGTGACGATGCTCTTGAATTCTTCCATCATGCGGTCATCGGCGTTGCCGCCTTTTTCTTTGGTCAGCGATTTCTGCAGCGAACCGCGCTGGTCCATGGCTGCTGCCGCAATAATTCCGTCTTGGGTCGATACCGCCTGCAGTCCCTTCAGCTTTCCCGGCGTAAGCTTCACGGCTCCTCCTCCGAACAAACAACAGATTCTAGCGGAAAGCCGGGTGGTCGGGTGCGCTGATGATCGCGCAGCCACGGCCTTGTGGAAATCGCGGCCGAATGATTCCGATAATCTGCGGGAGTTGCACGCCGCAACAGAGCAGCCGTGGGAACGCGCCTTCGTTGTCCTCGAAAGTTCCCAGACTGGTGCTTGATTTTCCGCAGGCATGCGGCTATACATTCTTCCAATCCCCATGAGGCCGCAGCCCCAGCTTCTTCCCGCCAATCGCAGACAAATTTCACCGCGCCGCCCGGTGCGCTCGCGCCTGGCCGGCAACTTCGGCGACGAAAAACCGCCCCGCCGCGAACGCCACCCGGAAAGGTTTTCGGTCCCTGGCGCGCCCATTCCTGAAACCGGCATCTACGAGGTGATCCACGATAATGGCCACCGCGGGCCACACGAAGCGGTGCTGCACCGCGGCGATCTTTTTCCCGAGTGCGATACCTGCCGCACCAAGGTGCGTTTTCGCCTCATCCGCAACGCGCCTTATATCTTCGACGACGAAGATTTCGCCCCCGAGTAACTCCACTCCTCGCTAATTTCCTTATTTGCGTTGGCTGCGTCAGGCGCGCGGCTCTTTGTGCCGCGTCCGCGACCGGCGAGGCCGCGCCTTTTTACCGGGCGCGTGCAATTCCTGCCGGTCTGCCTGCCGGTTCGGCGTGCGGAAATCTCGACTAACCCTCGTATTTTCAACGCGGCGATTTTGGCTCGCGAAATGCACCTGAATCCTGAGCTTCCCAAGTATAGGAACTCAGGTTCCACATGGCTGCCAGATTCGAATTCGGCGCATTGCAGCGGATGGTCTTAGCCGCTCCTGCGGTACCGGCAGCCGGGCGCTACCCCTCTTCCTCGGCAGATCCAGTTTCATTACTGTCACTTACGCTTTCATCGAAAGACGGCGAGACCAAGGGCCATTGCGAACGCCTCGCCGGGCGCGCCGTCGCCATGGGGCGGGCGCTGCAGTTGACGGCCAGCGAAATTGCGGCGCTCGAACTGGGCGGCCGCGTCTATGATGTTGGCAAGTTGTTCATTCCCGACAGCATTCTTCATAAAGCTGCGCCGCTGAATCACCGCGAGCGCGCCATCGTGAATGAGCACCCTATTTTGGGCGAACGACTTTGCGCTCCGGTAACGGCGCTCGCCCCAGCCCTCCCCATCATTCGCCACCACCATGAGCGCTTCGACGGTTCCGGCTACCCCGATCGGCTTTATGGCGAGCAGATCCCCCTGGTGGCGCGAATCACGCAGATCGTCGATATCTTTGACGCCCTGACCACGGCACGGCCCTACAAGCCGGCGTGGAGCATTGCGCAATCGCTGGCCACCATGCAGGGTGAAGCCGAGCGCGGCTGGATCGATCCGCGCCTTCTGCGCGAATTCGCTGCCCTGGTCGCCCGCTGAACCGCCTTGCGCTAACTCGAAATAAAGCCCGACTAAACCCGACGTTCTGACTCGCCGCTTCTGCGCCCTGCGCGGCACGGCCTCGCTAGGCAGCAATCCTGCGATTTGTTAACCTGCGGCGCATGCCTCGCGCCTCATTGTTGTTGTTCCTGATTGCCTGCGCTGCCTTTGCCCAGAACGCCCCCGGCGATCAGGCCAAGAATTATCCCGAGCCTCGGGCGGGCGATTACGTCGCCCACAATTTCAGGTTTGCCAGCGGAGAATCGCTTGCAGAGGTGCGCATTCACTACTACACGCTGGGCACGCCGCAACGCGATGCGAGCGGCATGGTGCGCAACGCCGTGCTGATCCTGCACGGCACTGGCGGCTCGGGCAGGCAATTCTTTGGCTCGCCGCAATCGAGCGCCAACTTCGCCGAGCAGCTCTTTGGCCCGGGCGAACTGCTGGACGCAGCCAGATACTTCATCGTGATGCCTGACAATGTGGGCCACGGCGGGTCATCGAAGCCGAGCGACGGCTTGCGCATGAAATTTCCGCATTACGACTACACCGACATGGTGCGGCTGCAACATGACCTGCTCACCGAGGGGCTGCACGTGAACCACCTGCGGCTGGTCATGGGCACTTCGATGGGCTGCATGCATTCGTGGGTGTGGGCGGAGATGTATTCCGACTTTATGGATGCGGCGATGCCGCTGGCGTGCGAGCCTGCCGAGATAGCGGGGCGCAACCGCATCTGGCGCAAATCGCTCATTGACGCAATTCGCAACGATCCCAAGTGGAATGAAGGCAATTACACGGAAGAGCCGATTGAAGGCCTCACCGACGCCGAACACCTGCTGATCATCGTGGGCCTCGCGCCCCTGCAGGCGCAGAAGACCACGGGCACGCGCGAAGCCGCTGAAAAACTGCTGGCCGATCGCACTGCGGCGGCGCTGAAGACGGCCGACGCCAATGACATGCTGTATTACTTTGACGCCTCGCTCGACTACAACCCGGAGCCCGACCTTGAGAAGATTCGCGTGCCGGTGATGGCGGTGAATTCGGCCGATGACTTCATCAACCCGCCTGAGCTCGGCATTATGGAACGCGACATCAGGCGGGTCGCCAAAGGCCATTACGTGCTGATTCCGATTTCAGACGAGACACGAGGGCACGGCTCGCATACAGTGGCGAAATTGTGGAAGGAACACCTGGCCGAGTTGCTGCAGGAATCACAAGGTCAGCCGGCGGCAGCCGCTCCAACCCAGGCAGCCGCAGGACCGAGCCAGCCCCCGGCCACCGGGCCTTGCGCTTCGCTCACCGCGCCTGACCTTGGCCCGATTTATTCGCCCGGC
>JAJPJZ010000080.1 GCA_021323935.1 Terriglobia bacterium
AATCGCTTCGAAGACCTGCATCTATACCAACGCCAACATCACGATCGAGGAGCTCTGATGGCGGGCTACTCCGGAACGCCGCTGGTGAAGAAGATCGGCATCAAGCCAAATCACAAGCTGCTGTTCCGCAATCCGCCCGCGGCGTTTGCCAAGGAGCTCGGCAAGCTGCCCGAAGGCGCAGCCGAAAGCGGCAGCCCCTTGCCGCTCGACCTGGCAGTGCTGTTCGCCAAATCGCGGGCTCAACTTGAGAATGAATTTGCGCCGCTGGCCGCCCGCCTTGCGTCCAATGGAGCGTTGTGGGTGGGCTGGCCGAAGAAGGCCTCCGGCATTCCCAGCGACCTGAACGAAAACCTGGTCCGCGAAATTGGACTGGCGCGCGGCATGGTTGATGTGAAGGTCTGCGCCATCGACGAAACCTGGTCAGGATTAAAATTTGTGTACCGCCTGAAAGACAGGAAGTAGCCGCGGCTGCACGGGCCAGGCGCTGCCTGGGCGCGAAAACTTGCAGCCTTCCCGCTCCGCAGGTTCATACTGAATTATGGCTTTATATCTTCCTCCTACCGCTGAAGAACAACAGGTCACGCTCGATGAGCTGACGCCGCGCGAAATCGTGGGCGAGCTCGATAAATACGTGGTCGGGCAGCAGGCCGCCAAGCGCGCCGTCGCCATTGCGCTGCGCAATCGCATGCGCCGCCAGAAGCTCACGCCCGATCTCGCGGAAGAAATCATGCCGAAAAACATCGTCATGATTGGGCCGACCGGCGTAGGGAAAACCGAGATTGCGCGGCGGCTGGCGAAGCTGACCAATTCGCCGTTCCTGAAAGTCGAAGCCTCGAAGTTCACCGAAGTCGGCTACGTTGGGCGCGACGTGGAATCGATGATCCGCGACCTGGTTGAGATCGCCATTGACATGGTGAGGGAAGAGAAGCTCGAAGACGTTTCTGACAAAGCCGAACTGAACGCGGAAGAGCGCATTCTCGACCTGCTGCTGCCGCCTACGCCTGCACGAGCGGCTGAAAGCGGCAGCGCGCCGCCATCGCAGTGGACCGGCAGCTCGCAAGCGGTGGGGTACCTGAGCGATACGGGCGGCGATTCCTATAACCGCACGCGCGAAAAGTTCCGCCAGCAGTTGCGCGAGGGCAAGCTCGACGAGCGGCAGGTGGAACTGGAAGTGCGCGAGAAAAGCTTTCCGGCGTTTGAAATCATTTCGAACCAGGGCGTGGAAGAGATGGACATCAATGTGAAAGACATGCTGCCCAACCTCTTCGGACAACGCACCAAAAAACGCAAGATGAAGGTCAGTGAGGCCTTCGATTACCTGATCCAGGAAGAAGAGCAGCGGCTGATTGATATGGACCAGGTCACGCGCGTCGCGGTGGAGCGGGTGGAGAATTCAGGAATCATTTTTCTGGATGAGATCGACAAGATTGCCGGCCGCGAAAGCGGCCATGGGCCTGATGTTTCACGCGAAGGCGTGCAGCGCGACATTCTGCCCATCGTGGAAGGAACGACCGTCAACACCCGCTACGGCATGGTGCGCACCGACCACATCCTGTTCATTGCCGCGGGTGCGTTCCACGTTTCTAAACCGAGCGACCTGATTCCTGAACTGCAGGGCCGCTTCCCCATTCGGGTTGAGCTGCAATCGCTCACCATGGAAGATTTCATCAAGATCCTGACTGAGCCCAAGTCGTCGCTGGTGAAGCAGTACACGGCGCTGCTCGAAACCGAAGGAGTGAAGCTTGAATTTACGCGCGACGCGCTCGACGAAGTGGCGCGCTTTGCGTTTCGCGTGAATGAAGGCACGGAGAACATTGGCGCGCGCCGCCTGCACACCATCATGGAGCGCGTCCTGGATGAGATCAGCTTCGACGCGCCCGAGATGAAAGACAAGCAGATCACGGTGGATGCAGCGTACGTCAACCGCATGCTGGCCGACATTGTGAAAGACCAGGACCTGAGCCGCTACATCCTGTAAGCGTTACCGCAAAAAGAGCAACAAGGCGAGGCCGCGGCCTCGCCTTTGTTGCTGGTGGCACCAGGTCAGCCGATTTTGGCGAGCTGCGAGGCTACCGCCTTCCAGGTTCCACCCTGGCGGATGAAGACATCGGTGTAGGCGTACTTGCCGTCCTTGTCGCTGGCGTTGCCGGTGGCGATGGCGGTGCTGCCGTAGGTCTTGACATTGATGCTGTCAAGCTTCACGGAGCTGTACTGGCCGCTCTTAACCTCCGAGAGAAACTTGGGCTTGTCTTCCGTCGAGCCATCCGGATTAAGTCCCTGCCAGCCGTCCATCAGAATTTTGCCTACTGCCTTGTCGTCCTTGTTCTGCATGCCCGATTCCCAACTGCGCTCCAGCTTGGTGATTGCGTCTTTGGCGTCGCCCGCGCCCTGCATCTTTGCCGATGAAGCGGCGGCTTGCGCCTGAGCGAGGGAGGCCAGCGCCAACATCACGAGGCCCAACCGAAGGATGTGTTTCATGGGGTTTTCTCCTGAACGGGATTTTGAGGTGAGCACATGCTAAAGAACGCAGCGGCATTGTCAATAGAAGCCGGGGAGGGGAAAGCTTGCAGGGCGAATGGGAGGTTCGGAGAAAAATCGTGGCAGCCGATAAAAAGCGCGACGGCGGCAGGTGCATGGAGAAGGAGCGCGACGCGCTTGGCCTGCGATAATCGTGGCATGGCGGGGTTGCTCGAGGTCAGGAACCTGGGAGTCAGCTTTCCGGGCGGCGCATCAAACCGCGGCGGCGAGTTGGCGGCGGTGCGCGATGTGAGCTTTGCAATTGCGCCCGGCGAAGTGCTGGGCCTGGTGGGAGAATCGGGATCGGGAAAGTCAGTGACATCGCTTGCCATCATGCGGCTGCTGCCGCCGCAGGCGCGCATTGCGGGCACGATCAGCTTTGAAGGCGACGACCTGGCGCGCATTGCGCCGGAGGCGATGCGGCGGATGCGCGGGCAGAAGATCGCGATGATATTCCAGGAGCCCATGACGGCGCTGAATCCGGTTATGCGCGTAGGCGACCAGGTTGCCGAAGCCGTGCTGGCGCACAACAGGTTGTCGGCGCGCGAGGCGTGGACGCGCGCGCTTGAGGCCATGCGCGACGTGCAGATCCCGGCGCCGGAGAGCCGGGCGCGCGATTATCCGCACCAGCTTTCAGGCGGGCAGCGGCAGAGGGTGATGATCGCGATGGCAATCGCGAACCGGCCGGCGCTGCTGATTGCCGATGAGCCGACCACCGCGCTCGACGTCACGATCCAGGCGCAGATCCTGGAGCTGCTGGCCGACCTGCGGCGGAGGTTTGGGCTGGCGATGCTGTTTATCTCGCACGACCTGGCGGTGGTGTCGCGCGTCGCCGACCGCGTAGCCGTGATGTACGCGGGCAGCATCGTGGAAAGCGCGGCCACGCGGGAAATTTTTAAGCATCCGGCTCATCCTTATACGCGTGGATTGCTGAATTCGGTGCCGACCATGCGCACCGACCGCTCGCGGCCGCTGCGCACGATCGAAGGAACGGTGCCGGGGCTGGCGGCTTTGCCCGCAGGCTGCACGTTTGAACCGCGATGCGAGCTTCGCGTTGAGCGATGCGGCGCGGCGCTGCCTCCGCTGGTTGAGGTTGCGCCTGAACACTGGGCGCGATGCCCGGTGACCGCCGCAGTCACGACTGTGACGCGATAAGAGGTCCTTGCGGGAGCGGCTAAGCGAAGCCTGCATGTGTGCGGAGGCTTACAGAGAACCTGGCGCATTCGGCCCAACCTACATATAGAACAAGCTCAGCCGGGGAAGGCCGTGGCGCTCCAGCAGGCGTTTGCTGACGTATTGCCGCTGCAACTGCTCGATTTGCGGGGCGATCATGTGGCGGCGGTAGGGCGCGAGTTCGCGATCGGCCTGGGTACGCACCTGCAGCAGCTCGGCTTCGGGAGTTGAGGCCAGCAGCGCCGCGTTGATTCTCTCTTCGAGCACGGTCAAGCGGCGCTCCAGGTCTTCAAGGCTGGCGGCGGAGGCAGCGGGCGCATCGAGTTCAAGCGCGAGTTGCGCGATGGTTGAAGAGGCCTGCTGCAGGATGGCAGCAACCTGCGCATTGTCGATTGCGCCAGCCTTCTCGGCGAGCGCGGCGCTGTTGCGGCGCAGGTAGGCGCTGACGCTGGGGCGATCGATGCCTACGTTTGCTGCGCTCGTGGCCGCGGGCGCTTCACCGCGGGCGCCAACTTCGGCTTCCTTCATCTGCTCGGCGGCCTCGAGCACGGCCTGCGAACAATACGCGAGCGAATTCACTTTGCGGAACACCGACGGCCGCTTCTGAAATTTTTCAAAGGCGGCATCGATGCCGCGCAGCACCGCGTCCAGCGGAATACCCGCATCTTTCCAGGATTCGATGAGCGCCCAATCCAGGGTGGAGAGCAGCAGCGTGGTGCCGCGCCGACGCTGGAAGCGCTCTTCAATCTCGGTGAAGTAGTTGAAGTAGTTCAAAGCTGCGACGGCGGCGGGCGCTGAGGGCGCACGCGGCGACTGTGCAAAGTTATAGTTGCTGCTATCTTGGTCAGGCAATGATCCGCTCTTATCAGGGCAAGAGGCCTGTGGTTCCGGCGTCATGTTACGTTGACGAATCGGCGCAGTTGATCGGCGACGTCACGCTGGGGGAAAACTCAAGCGTCTGGATGAACGCAGTGTTGCGCGGCGACGTGCACGCAATCCGCATTGGAGCCAATTCCAACGTGCAGGATTGCAGCGTGCTGCACGGAATGCGCGGCCGCTACCCGGTGGTGCTGGGCGACTGGGTTACGGTGGGCCACTCGGTGACGCTGCACGGTTGCACCATCGACGATGCGTGCCTCATCGGCATGGGCGCCGTGATCCTGAACAACGCACGCATCGGTGAAGGCTGCATTATCGGCGCCGGCACGGTGATCCCGGAAAACACCGTAGTGCCGCCGCGCACGTTGTGGCTGGGCGTGCCCGGCAAGCAGCGCAAGCAGCTTAGCGATGAAGACCACGAAGGCATCCTGCGCTACGCGCGCAATTACCTGGAATACAAAGAGCAATACCGAAGCGAGATGAAGTAGCGCTATTGCTGCACGCCGTCAGAGGTGAATGTGATCTGGCGACGCTGCTTTTGAGCGCCGAGCGGGCCGTAGGGCGCGCCGTTAAACGTGAGATCGACTCCGCCGGCGTTGCCGGTCACGAAAACCAGCTTGCGGGTGGCGCGGAACTGCCGTTCAGCCGCGGGTTCAAGGATACCCTGCATGACGGGGCGGCCATCGGCAGTAACGGAAAGCCAGGCCTGCTGGCGCGCACGCACCGTGATGTTCAGTTCGCCTGGGGTTGCGCCCGCGGCGGGTTGTGGCGCCGGCATTTTGCTGGCGGCAACGGCGACGGCACGCTGCGGAAGAATCGGCGCCGGGCCAGGCGGCGCGACCGCCGAAGCTGCGGGCCGTTCGGCGTGCGGGCTGGGCGCGGGGTTCGCATACGCGGGCGACGAAGCGGGAGTTGCCGTCGATGCATTCACCGACGCTGCCCGCCTGGCGAAGACGCGGCGCGAGGCTGCGGCAAACGTGGCGCGGTACTGCCACAGGACAAACGCCGAGAGCAGAACCAACAGCACCAGGCCGGCCAGCGGCAGCCAGCGCGCCACTTCTTCGGGCTCTTCGGCCTGCTGGAAGGGCAGCGGAGGTTCGGCTTCACCGGAGGCGGCGAGATAATCGGCCACCGCCTGTTCCTCATTCATGCCCAGGTAGCGCGCATAGGAGCGCACGAATCCGCGATTGAAGACGCCGCCGGGAAGCTTTTCAAATTCTTCCGTCTCCAGCGCGCGCAGCATGCGGGTGCTGATCTTGGTTTGCTCGGAAATATTTTCCAGCTTGATGCCGCGCTTCAGCCGCTCGCGCTCAAGCTGCTCGCCGAATCCGGGCAAGTTCCCTCCCTGAGTGCCGCCGAACTCGCCTGCCGAATGGAAACTGCCGCCATCATAGGCAGGCGCGCCAGCTTGCGTCAAAGATTTTGCCGCACCGCGATGAGAAGGGCATTCCCGCCGTGGTGACTTTGGTGTATCGGCCAGGGTACCGGGTGGCTGTGCCGTATTGGAACGCAGCTATAATCCGCCACAGAGTATGTCAGAGGCCCCTGCCATCGATCGCCAGCGCCAGTTGCACGAGCTCGCCATTTTTCACGACGTGGCGAAGGCGCTCACCTCGTCGCTCAACCTGAACTCGGTGCTGCAGACGATCATGGACAAGGTTGCCGAG
>JAJPJZ010000024.1 GCA_021323935.1 Terriglobia bacterium
CTCACTTCAACTTCAACCCAGGCTACGCCGCCGCGCCAGCCCGTCCCAATCGCCTTCAGTCCGGCTTCCTTGGCCGCAAAGCGGGCGGCAAAGCGCTCGGCAAAATTGTGCTTCGAGCGGCAATAGCGAACCTCCTCCGCCGTGAACACCCGCTTCACGAACCGTTCGCCAAACCGCTCAATCGACGCTGCGATCCTGCTAACCTCAACCAGGTCAACGCCCGTGCCCACAATTTTCATCGCCGATCGCACTGCCAAAACCAAACCAGCAACCTTAACACAGGCCCTGCAATTCCAGCGTAAGTTGCTGATTCCAAACGGCTGCAGGCCGTTGCCTAAGGCGCGAATTCCATTGCGGGAGCAACTACTCTGGATTATCCTATGTAGCTCGAGTTGGTCAGAGCAGTTGTAAGCGGTTGCGTTTTTCCCATCCAGCCGGCCCGTCGCGGTCTGCTTGGCCCAGGGGTCGCATTGCCTGCCTGCAGTTCTCCGAACCATCTGAGCTTCAAATTCACACCGAAGGAATCAGACTGCAACATGGAACAAGGTACAGTGAAGTGGTTCAACGATGCCAAGGGTTACGGCTTCATCAGCCGCAGCAATGGTGAAGACGTTTTTGTTCACTACAGCGCCATCCAGGCCAACGGTTTCCGCACGCTCAAGGAAGGGCAGCCGGTTCAGTTCAACCTGATTAAAGGCCCCAAAGGCTGGCAGGCAGAGAACGTAATGGCCCTGTAGTTCGCAACCCCCGGTATCGGGTTTAAAGGGGCGATCTTCGGATCGCCCTTTTTATTTGCCCACCGCGCGCCCGCCGAACTACACCAGCCCCGGATAAATCACATCGTCGCCGCGCACCTGCGCTTCGCCCATCAGTTTGTGCGGCTTCGCCGGCCCGGTGCCGTCGATGTGCAGCACTTCATGGCCGTGCCCGGCCAGCCAGTCTGAAACCATCATGCGGTGGCAGCGAAACCAAACCCGCTCCGCGCACATGATCGCCGCCGGCTGCGCCGCCGCCCACTCAGTCACCTGCGAAATCGCCGCGCGGAATTGCCCGCTGAGCATGTAGTCGGCGTAGTTGCGAAATGATTCGTTGCGCAGCGCCGTGTTCGGCGAGTGCTCCATCTGCTTCTTGCGCCGCCCGCCCAGGTCCTGCATCCAGCGGTAGGCAATGCCGGCCTTGGGCAGCTCCACCTCCAGCGATTCGCGATTGAACCACGGCAGCCGCCGCGACATGGGGAAGGCTCGGATATCGATCAGCAGCTTAATGCCGTGCGCTGCCAGCGCCGCCACCAGTTCTTCCAGCGAGCGCGTGGAATGGCCGATGGTGAAAACGGTAGCGCGAGCAGCAGCCACAATGCGATGCAGACTTCGATCCGAGCTCTCGAATCCCTGCCTTCAGTTGTACCGCAACCTCAGCGCGTCACGCGCCCGGTTCTGCCCATCGCTTGAACAGCAGGCAGCCGTTGGTGCCGCCGAAGCCGAAGGAATTCGTCAGCGCGTAATCCAGCTTGAGCTTGCGCGCCTGGTTGGGAACATAATCCAGGTCGCACTCCGGGTCAGGCTTTTCGTAGTTGATGGTCGGCGGAATCGTCTGGTCACGCAACGCCAGCACCGTGATGGCCGCTTCCAGGCCGCCGGCGCCGCCCAGCAGGTGCCCGGTCATGCTTTTCGTCGAGCTCACCGGCGGAGGGTTTGGCCCGAAGGCGCGCTTGATCCCGATCGTCTCCAGCCGGTCGCCGATCGGCGTCGAAGTCCCGTGCGCGTTGATGTAGCCCACTTTGTCGCCGCTGATGCCCGCATCCGCCAGCGTATTCAGCATCACCTGGTACGCGCCCTCGCCGTTTTCCGCCGGCTGCGTGATGTGGTATGCGTCGGCGCTCATGCCGTAGCCCACGATCTCGGCAAAAATCGGCGCGCCCCGCCTGCGCGCATGCTCCAGCTCTTCCAGGATCAGAATGCCGGCGCCTTCGCCGATCAGGAAGCCATCGCGCTCCAGGTCCCAGGGGCGGCTGGCGCGCTCCGGCTCATGATTTCGCGTGGAAAGCGCGCGCATCGCCGCAAAGCCGCCGATGCCCATAGGCGTGATCGCCGCTTCCGCGCCGCCTGCAATCATCACCTCAGCCGCCGAGCGCTGAATGATCTTGAACGCATCGCCGATGGAGTGCGCGCTGGTCGTGCACGCGGTGGCCGTCGCTTCGTTCGGCCCTTTCGCCCCATAGCGCATGCTGACCTGCCCGGCCGCCAGGTTGATGATGGCCGAGGGAATAAAAAACGGCGAGATCTTCGAGGGCCCGCCTTCAATCAGCTTGCTGTGCTCGCGCTCGATGATGTCGAACCCGCCGATGCCGCTGCCGATGTGTACGCCCACCCGGTTGCGGTCCACCCTGTCCATATCGAGCCGCGACATCTTCATCGCCTCATCGCTGGCCGCGATGGCGAAGTGGATGAACCGCGCCATCTTCTTCACTTCTTTTTTCTCGATGAAGTTCAGCGGATCAAAATCGCGCACCTCGGCCGCGATCTTGCAGGCGTAATCGCTCACGTCGAACGCCGTCACGTGGCGCACGCCGCTCTTGCCGGCCAGCAGGTTGGCCCACGCCGCCTCGCTGGTGTTGCCCACCGCGCAGATAATGCCGAGGCCGGTGACCACGACACGGCGATCGTTATTCATGCTTGCTCCGCCGCCACCCCGCCCGTGCTCCGCGCGGCATTGCCCGCCCGCGGCGCAGGCCCCGGGGCACGCCTGGCGCGCAGGCCGCTCTCGCCGGTCCAGCTTGGCTGTAGGAATGGAACATGGAACCGGAAACGACCGACGTCATTTTGATTTCGAGTGCTGCTGGATGTAGCTGACGGCGTCCTGCACGGTGCGGATTTTCTCGGCGGCTTCATCGGGAATTTCGATTTCGAATGCTTCTTCGAACGCCATCACCAGCTCGACCGTATCGAGCGAGTCGGCGCCCAGGTCATCGATGAACGACGCGCCGGGCGTCACTTCCGCTTCCTCCACGCCCAATTGCTCTACGATGATCTGCTTCACCCGGTCTTCAACGCCGGCCATGCGCACGCTCCCGCTTGCCTGTTCCGCCAGCACGAATGCCAATCAGATGCTGTGCCGCCCAGGCGGGACGCAAAGCTTAGCTTCTGACCTTGGCCTTCTTGTTGATGTAATCGATCGCGTCCTGCACGTTCTTGATTTTTTCCGCGTCTTCGTCGGGGATCTCGATGTCAAAGGCTTCTTCAAACGCCATCACCAGCTCCACCACGTCCAGCGAATCGGCGCCCAGGTCATCCACAAAGGACGCGCTCGGCGTCACTTCGCCTTCATCTACGCCCAACTGCTCGGAAACAATCTGCTTCACTTTCTCTTCGACTGCTGCCATGCGCAATTCCTCCTGTTCCACCTTACGCGAAAATTCCGCTGCGTTGGGACTGCCGGCCAAAAAATGGAGCGCCCCGCCGCTCCCCGCGAGGAGGCGCTCGGCGCGAAAACTTTTCAGTGTAACGGCGGCAGCGCGGGCCTGTAAAGCACCGGCCTCGAGCCTCACTGCTCGTCGGCCGCCAGTTCGCTTGCGCCCAGCAGCGCCGAATTCTTCGGGATCTCCTCGCCCCAGATGTAGTGCATGAACCAGTCGTAGTTGGCCTGCAGCACGGCGCGATTGCTGCGCGGCTTGTTGATGCCGTGCCCAAACCCGGTGTAAAGAATCAGCCGCGACGGCACCTTCTGGTCCTGCAGCCCGCGATACAGCTCAAAGCTGTCAGGCACCGGCACGCGCTTGTCGTTCGAGCCCTGCTGAATCAGCACCGGCGTCCTGGCCTGGCGAATCGTCGTCATCGGCGAGGTGCGCGCATAAATTTCAGGATCGTCCCACGGCGTTGCCTTCAGGTATTGCCGCGTGAACGGCGTGATGTCGGTTGACACGTAATACGTTACCCAGTTGCTGATCCCGGCGCCCACCGAAATCGCCTTGAAGCGATCAGTGTGCGTCGCCAGGAACGCCGAAATGTAGCCCCCCTGCGACCAGCCCATCGCCGCCAGCCGGTCAGGATCCGCAATTCCCTTGGCCACCAGCGATTCAACTCCGCTCATCACGTCATCCATGTCGCCCACGCCCAGGTTGCGCACGTTCAGCGACCGGAATGACTGCCCGTAGCCCGCGCTGCCGCGGTAATTCGGCTCCAGGATCAACGCCCCTTTGGCCAGGAATTTCTGCATCGGATACGTGCGGTCCACCGGCTGCAGCGCCGGCCGCGAAACTCCCGTCGGCCCGCCATGAATGATCACCAGCAACGGATACTTCTTGCTCGCGTCATAATCCGCGGGCTTGTGCAGCACGCCTTCAATCGTTACCCCGTCTTTGCTCTTCCACTGCACCACTTCCGCCGTGCCCAGGTTGAACTCCGCCAGTTGCGCGTTCATGTCAGTCAGCCGCCGCGGCGCGAACTGCCCAACCGGCGAGGCGTAAATTTCCGTCATGTGCGTTGCGTCAGCCGCGGCAAACGCCATGGCGCGGAAGTCGTGCGTGAGCGAAGCGCCTGCAATGGCGCGGTCGCATGGAGTAACCGGCGCAATCGCGTTCGGCCCCGGCTGCAGGCGAAACACGCACGAGTTGGTCTTCTGCAGCGCCGAAAAGTAAATGCCGTCCGGCCCCCAATCGAGCAGGTCGGGATCTTCATCAAACCTTGCCGTCACATCGCTGACCTGGTCAATCGCCTCCACCGGCTTCGCCAGCGCCTTTTCAATATCCACGATCGCGATGTGGCGGTTCAGGTAAAAATAATTTGCGCCCCCCAGGCCCGTCACGAACGCCAGTTGCCGGCCATCGGGCGAGAACACCGGATGCGTGTCCGGCCCGCTGAGCGCCACCAGCTTCGTCACCTTATTGTGGCCATCAACGTCGAGCAGGTAAATGTCAGCCTCGCCCGAATACGCCAGCAGCGGGCTCGCCGAGGCCGCAAACGCAATGCGCTTGCCGTCAGGCGACCAGGCCAGGTCCTGCACGTTCAATGAACGATCGTGCGTGAGCTGCTTCGCCTTCACCGGCGCCGAGCGGCGCAGCGATTCAGCCACATCCGCCAGCCAGATTTGCCGCTGCTCGTAATCTTTTTCAAACACTTCATACTCTGAGTAGCGGTCCTTGCGCTCCTTGGCCACCTTGCTCTCTGCCGGGTTCGCCAGGAACGCAATGCGGCTGCCGTCTTTCGACCACTCGAAATCTTCTACGTCGGCTTCGCTGCGCGTAAGCTGCCAGGCCTCGCCGCCCTCCGGCGAAATCACCCAGATCTGGTGCGGCGCCACTTTGCCGGCCCGATCAGTCTCCTTTTTCTCCTCCTTCTCGTCGCTCGCCTCACCTTTCACGGCTTCTTCCTTCTTGGCCGTGGCTTCGCGCGCGCCTTCGGTGGCCAGCTTCTCCGCCTTCATTTCATCGCCGGCGGGCTCGTAGCTTGCGTCGCCTTCGCGCTCGGTGATAAACGCCAGCCACTTGCCGTCCGGCGACCAGGCCGCGCCCCCGCTCGATTTTTTCCCGCGGGTCAACTGATACGTGCGGCCGGTGCGCGTGTCCGCCAGCCAAAGATGCGTAACGTAACTGTTCTGCTTCCAGTCCGCCTGCGAAACCGAATACGCCACGTAGCGCCCATCAGGCGAAATCTTCGCGCCGCCCACGGTGCGCAGCGAAATCGATTCTTCAAATGACGGCGTATGTTTCGCCGCCGCAGCCACGAACAACGGCGTCCACAGCAAGAGCGCAAGAACCACTAACCGGCGAGTGTTCACCGAGACCTCCACAAAACTGGGTTTGGCGGGAATGCGAATATCGGCGGATTATAGCTTTGGTTGAACGTCCTCGAAAGCCCGCATCCAGCGCGCCGGCGCGAGCGGCCACCCCCATCGGCCGCCAGGCCGATTGCTGACCGCTAATTCGTACGAGGCAGTATTCGGCTTCGAGGCGCGCATGGTTTCGAGCAAATCCTGACAGATGGCGGGGCGCAACTTCGCCGGGACGTCGCGCCGCCGCGCCTTCGGCGCTGTTCAATGAATCAGCAGGGAATTGGCTGGAACTTCAGCGGGCTTGGCGAGTGCGTTACTTCGCCCTGACCTTCAGGCGCACTTTGCCGTCTTGCGTTTCAACCGCAAACTCAACCGCATTGCATGCGCGCTTGCTGCGCACTTCGCTCGATTTGCGCTCAACGTATTCGCGGAACGAAGCAAAGCCGCCGGCCGGCAGCCCTTCTTTCGTGCGCGCCCGCGCCGCCAGCAGCTCCTTGTAAAGCAGCCGCAGCTCTTGCTCCTGCTGTTTGGGATCGATGCACTCCACCGTCAGCCTGCCGGCAGATTGCTGTTGCTTGAGCGCGCGCTCGGCTTCGTGCTCTTCGAGCGTCCTGACGCCTTGCACGCCCAGCAGCGCGTCCTGCGAGCGGCGGTAGCCTTCCTCGCGGATCTTCATCTTCTTACGCCACAGGTCGCTCAGCACCGCGTAGCCTTGCGCCAGCGATTTGTAGCGGTAATGCTGCGCCAGCGTCAGGCGCGATTCCTGGTGTCGGGCCAGCAGGCTCTTGACGCGCCATTCCGTGTCCGCCGGCGGCCGCTTGGTGCCGCCTCCAAAGAACGTGGCGTATTCCACCTTCAGGCGGCGGAGCTGCTCTTCCAGTTGCGTCAGTTCTTCGTCGATGGTCACGGTCAATCCGGCAGGTGAGCCGAGTTTAGGGTAATTCGCCGATTTCAGCGCCCATCAAGCACCGCCGGCCCATCACCGAAGTAACCGCCATCAACGCATAAAAGGAAAAGCCGGCATCAGAATGGCAATTGAATCAGCACATTGCCCCTCGCCGCTCACCTATGCCTTCCGGCTCCGGCTTTCGGGATTCTCAAATTGCCGCTGACAAATGGGCTTTGCGCAATCACATAACGCAATGGCTGTTCCGCCGCCCTGGTGATGCCGATCCTTGCCGTGGTGGCAATTTCCCCGGGCTTGAATTGGTCATCGCCGATCCACAGGTCTGACTGGCGCGAGGTCAGGTCTTTCCCGTTGTCATGCGGGCGCGTAATTCCCAGCGCCTGGCACAGCCGCCCCGGCCCGCTGGTCAGCAGCCGGAGCTTCGCCGCGCGCCCCTCGCTGGCCGCGACCACGAGCCCGCGGTTCCGCGCCATTTCCTCAATGCCCGCCACCGGCTCCAGCGCCCGGATCAGCACGCAACCCGCGTCGCCTTCCGGCATGCACGAAACGTTGAAGCAGAAATGATTGCCGTAAATGAAATAAACGTAGGCGTGTCCCGGCGGTCCGAACAGCACCGCGTTGCGCGCCGTCTTGCCGGCGGCGGAATGCGCGGCCGCATCATCGGCGCCCAGGTAAACTTCAACCTCAACGATGCGCCCGGCCAGCATCGCCTCGCCGCCGCGGCGCTTCACCACCCGCACCAGCACTTTGCCCAGCAGGTCGCGCGCAACCCGCCGCGGATCGCGGTTGTAAAACCGGCGTGGCAGCGCCTTCAGCCTTGAAAGCTTTACTTCACTGCCCGCAGGTTGCGCTGCGGAGCGCGGATCCGCCCTGGAGTTTCGCAATCCCCCATTACCGTCGATGCTCAACCCCTTGTCATTCCCGGCGCGGCGCGCGGCATTCGTAATTCCGCGCGCTACCTGGCGGCCTGCTTCTCGGTCATCCAATCGCCCACTTGCCGCTGCAGCACGTCCATGGGCAGCGCGCCATTTTTCAGCACCACCTCGTGGAACTCTTTCAAATCGAACTTCGGTCCAAGCTGCGCGGTCGCCTTGGCCCGCAGGTCTTTGATCGTGAGCTGGCCGATCTTGTAGCCCAGCGCCTGCCCCGGCCACGCAATGTAGCGATCGATTTCGTTCACGATGTCCAGCTCCGCTCGCGGCGCGTTCTGCATGAAAAAGTCAATCGCCTGCTGCCGCGTCCAGTGCATCGAATGCATCCCGGTATCGACCACCAGCCGCACCGCGCGCCACATGTCGTAGCTGAGCTCGCCAAACTTGCTGTACGGATTGTCATACAGCCCCATGTCGTTGCCCAGCGATTCGGCGTAGAGCGCCCAGCCTTCCACAAACGCGTCGTAGGAGCCGTAGCGCCTGAACTTCGGAATCGCGCCCTGCTCATAGGCCAGCGCAATCTGTAGGTGATGGCCCGGCACCGATTCGTGCAGCGTCAGCGCCGTGATCTCCCACTTCGGCCGCGACTCCGGCTTATAAAGGTTCACAAAATACGTGCCCGCCCGCGAGCCGTCCGCCGCAAGCTGCCGGTAGTATGCCGCCGTCGTGTCCGGCGCCGTGATGGCCGGGATCGCCTCCACTCCGTAAGGCGTGCGCGGCAGCAGCCTGAAAACCTTCACCAGGTTCGGATCAATCGTCTTCGCCTGCACCTGGTAGGCATGAAACAAATCCTGCGGATCGTGATAGAAGAACTGCGGGTCGGTGCGCAGGAAATTAAAGAACTCCTGCATCGTGCCCTTGAACCCCACCTGCTCCTTGATCTGCTCCATTTCGGCGCGAATCCGCTTCACCTCGTTCAGCCCTACCTGGTGTACCTGCTCGGGCGTCATGTTCGTGGTGGTGAAGCGGCGCACGAAGAAGCGATACATAGCCTCGCCGTTCGGCAGCTTCCATATCCCCACCTCTTCCGGGCACGCCGGCAGGTATTCGTTCACAAAAAATTCGTGGAACCTGCGGAAGGCCGGCACCAGTGCCTGCGCAATCGCCTGCTGCCCGCCCTGCTGCAGCCGCTCGCGGTCGGCTGCGCTGAACGATTGCGGAATGTGCTCAAACGGCTTGTAGAACGCGCTTTGTTTGGGGTCGGCAACAATCTGCTTTTCGATCTGCCCGGGAATGCGCTGCATGATCACCTTGGGCAGCAGCATGTGCTCGCGAATGCCTTCCCGCATCAGCGCAATCGTCTGGTCCATGTGCCCGCCGAAGCCGTTCAGCCGCGCAATCCAATCGTCGTAATCCTTCACCGTGGTGAAGCGCAGCGCGTCGCCCAACTCGTTTGAAGTTTGAATGCCGCCGCGCTGGTTCAGCGGGACCAGGTACCAATGGAACTGGTGCTCCTCGATTTCTGTCTCCAGTTGCTTGCGGAACAGGTCGTAATTGAGCTGGTCGGCGGGCGAGAGCGCCGCGCGCTCCATGCGCTTCATCTCTTCCAGCACTGCAACGTGGTGCTGGTTGCGCGCTTCAATTGCCTGCAGTGAAACGTCGGGCCAGCGGTCGTTCCAGCGCCGGTCGCCCATCTCTGAGGCGCGCGTCGGGTTCTGCTGCATCTCCCAGTCCCATTCGCGGTCAAACAGCGCGTGCAGCACCTCGCCCGGCCCTTGCTGGGCCGCTGCCGTCATGCAGAAAAGCAATGTGAGTGCGAAGCCAAGACCTTTCATGTTGCTCCCCGTTTTTGCGACGAAAACATTACCACGCTCGTCCAGTTCCGCCGCCATTTGCCCGCGTGCGCCCGTGCCGCTACAATTGCGCCCCGCTACTCCAGCAAAGGAAATTGCTCATGAATCGCTGCTTCCGGCCTGTGCTCGTCGCACCTGTGCTGCTGCTCTGCGCCCTGGCCGCCGCGCAGGACCGCGGCGAAGCCCACCATCCCATGGCTTCGGCCATGATCTCTGCTGACGGCAAAACCCAGGGCCCGGCCACCGCGCCCGAGCCC
>JAJPJZ010000346.1 GCA_021323935.1 Terriglobia bacterium
GCAATTGCGCCCTCAGCCAGGTAATTGCCTTCAACCACGCGCACGCCGAGCGTAGCCAGCCTCGCGCTGTCGTAAAGCACCGGCGTCGCACTGCTGGCGGCGTAGTTGTTGAGCAGGTCATCGGAGAGCGGAGCACGATTCACCAGGACGGTATCGAACAGCGCCATACCGGCGTGCTCGTGCAGCGCCTGCAGATGGTCTGACGCCGTCATGCCCAGGGTTTCGTTGGGCTGCGACATCAAGTTGCAGATGAACACCTTGGTGGCGCGCGACGCCGCAATGGCTTCAGGAATTCCCGGCACCAGCAGGTTCGGCACCAGGCTGGTGTAAAGCGAGCCGGGCCCGAGCGTGATCAAGTCAGCTTCGGCAATCGCCGCCAGCGTCTCCGGCACGGCACGAGTATCGCTCGGAATCAGATGGACCCGCCGCACGCCCGAACGGCTGTGCGTGATGGCGCATTCACCCACCACGAAGCTGCCGTCGCGCATTTCAGCGCCCAGTTGCGCTGCCACGCCTGAAGCCGGCAGGATCCGCCCGCGAATCGCCAGCACTTCTGACGCCAGCCTTACCGCCTCCACGAAATCCGACGTCATCTGGGCCAGCACCGTGATGAAAAGGTTGCCGAAGCTGTGCCCTTCGAGGCCGCGACCGGCGGCAAAGCGGTATTGAAACATCCGTGAAAGCAGGTGCTCGTCTTCCGCCAGCGCAACCAGGCAGTTGCGAATGTCACCCGGCGGAAGCATGTTGAATTCGCTGCGAATGCGGCCGCTCGATCCGCCATCGTCGGTCACGGCGACCACGGCAGTCAGTTGCTCAATGCGCGCGGCTGCATCAGGCTCCGACGGCGATTTGGTGTAACGCTTCAGGCCGCGCAGCAGGTTTGAGAGTCCAGTCCCTCCGCCAAAGCACACCACGCGCAGGCCGCGGCCCGGCTCGGCGGAAACGGGAAAAAGTCTTGGGAATTCTAGGAGAGCATTTGAGAAAACCTGCGATGACATGGCCCTGGGTCCCCATCCTCTTCCCGCACTCGCAGGACGTGCAGAGGTTCTGCGGCCCTCACCGCGCCGCAGGCGGCGAGCAGGAGCCACACACTCCATTAGAGTTCCGCACCCAAGTTGCGGTTGTACTTGCGTTAATAACTGTAACGTTAATTCAGAGACTCGCGATTCCCGAAACCGCGTGCCCAAAGCGAAACGAGGCCAGCCAGGCCTCGTTCGCTTCCGCCCAGGTTGAATCGCCGGGCTAGAACTGCCCGCCCATATAAAGGTAGTTGGTGCGCATATACCAGCCGCCTTCGGCGTTATACATCGTCCAGAGGAACCCGGGATCCACGTACTTCGTGGTCACGGTGTTCAGATACTGGTTGGCCCGCGTGGAATCGCCCATGAGCGCTGCCGCCGCTCCCACCAGGCACCAGGGAAACTGGTCCTGCGATTGGAATGAAAGGCTGGGCCACGCCGGCCATGCCGCGTTGAAGTTGGCATAAGCGGCTTGCGCGCGCGCGTCCGACGCCGCAACAACCTGCTGCAGCACGGGGAACAACTGCGCGGTGGCGTCGGCGTACCAGGTGCCCATATTCGGGGCAATGTCATTGCCGTAGCCGTCTTTGTACACCGCCCACACGCCCTTGCTGCCCATCCACAGCGAATTGATTCCGTTCAGGTTCTCAGCCGCCAAAGTCGCGTAGTAATCACCGCGCGAGCTGTCGCCCATTGCGGCAAACAGCGACGAAGCATCTTTCAACCCGCGGTACACCTCGCAATTGTCCATCGTGTACTTGATGAGGTAATCGGGCTTCGCCCAGGTCAGGCCGTCGCCCTGCATGGTCTGCGCCAGCACTCCGCCGATAAGATCGAGCTGGTACGAAATGCTCTTGACGTATGCCTGCGCGTTCGGATCGCCACTGTTCCAGTAATTCCACGCCAGCGTCAGGAACGTGGCCGCGTACGAATCGGTGGAATCAGCGTCGCCGGTCGAGGCTTCATTGCCCGCCGCGTCGATGCTCCAATCGTAGATCGTGCCGCTCATGCCCCACTTGTCGTTGTAGTTCAGGTGCGCCATTACCCATTGCATCCAGGCCTGCACCTGGCCAAGGCGGGCAGGATCTTTGGTGAGGCCCGTAGCCGCGATGTTCGACATATACGGGTTAATTGTCGTGGGCAGTGGACGACCGTAGAGCAGCGCGCCATCGGGCTGGAACAGCGTCGCCAGCCAGTTCGAAGTCGCTTTGAACCGGTTGTAGTTCGTGCCTGACGTCGCAATCCCGCTGCCGCCCGACGATGTTGAAGATGACGTTGAGGTCAAGGATGACGTCGAAGACACGGGCGTGCTGCTGCCGGAAGTCACCGTCACTGTGATGTTTCCGCTCTTGTACGTGGTGCCCGCGCTGTCCCACGCCTGCACCACTGCGTTGTGGCTACCGGTCGAGATCGGGACATACGCATCAACCGTCGCCGAGTTCGTCAGGTACACGCTGGTGTTGTCAACATAAACGCGCATCGCGGTAACGTTGCGGCCTGAAGGCGCCGAGGCCGACGCCATAAAGTGGACAGGAGAACCAACCGCAACGCCGCTCGCCGGCGAACTGACCGAAACTCCTGCCGCGCTCGAGCCGGTGCCTGGCGCGATGTTCGCCGTGGCTGCTGACGCTGACGCGCTCGCCACCGTGAAGTACATCGAACTTGAGAACGAAGTTCCTTTCGTGTTCCAGCCGGTGATGACCAGGTAGTGCTTGCCGGCCGAAAGCGGAAGGCTCGCGCTCAGGCTTGCGCCGTGGCTCGAATACACGCTCTGGCTGTCCACGTACACGCGCATGCTTGTAACCGCGTAGCTGCCGCCGTTCGCCGTCGCTGTGACCTGCACGGGCGATTGCACGCTCGAGCCGCTTGCCGGCGACGTGATCCGCACCGATTGTGCGAGCGCCGCTGAAGCCAGCAGCATGACAACAAAAACCGTCGAGATGATTGAACGTTTCAACTTGTGAACTCCGGTGAAATCGGGGTTCCCGGCGCAGCCTGTTCATGGCCCGCTGCCGGGCAGGACTTCGCGTCCAGGAGCTACTTTGAAGGTTCATCTACTCTGCCCGTATCGGGCAACAGACGGGATTGTTTGCGGGAATCAGCCTGACGGCGGAGTGCGGCAAATACCTGAGGCAATCTCAGCAGAACACCTCAGGCCGCTGCGCTGGCGAAGATCATGGCACCGCGAACTGGTTGATTCGCTTGCCTGCTGCCGGCCATGCCCGGCCCGCGGCGCGCCACCGCCTGTCGCGCTCCCGCCTAGAACTGACCGCCCATATAGAGGTAGTTGGTGCGCATATACCAGCCGCCTTCAGCGTTGAACATCGTCCAGACAAAGCCCGGATTCACGTAGGTAGTCGTGACCGTGCTCAGGTATTGATTGGCGCGCGCTGAATCGCCCATGAGCGCCGCTGCCGCTCCCACCAGGCACCAGGGGAAGTTGTCCTGGGTTTGGAACGACAGGCTCGGCCAGCCCGGCCAGGCGGCGTTGAACTTGGCATATGCGCTCTGCATGCGCGCATCGCTTGCCGGCACCACCTGCTCAAGCACCGGGAAGAGCTGCGCGGTGGCATCGGCGTACCACTTGGTCAGGTCAGGCGCGGCATAATTCCCGTTCGCGTCCTTATACACTGCCCATACGCCCGTGCCTGACATCCACAGACTGTTGATCCCGTTCAGGTTCTGCGCGGCCAATCCGGCGTAGTAGCTGCCTTTTGCCGTGTTGCCCATGGCGTTGAACAGGCTTGCCAGGTCCTGCAGCCCGCG
The DNA here is from genome assembly GCA_021323935.1 of Terriglobia bacterium. GTDB lineage: Bacteria > Acidobacteriota > Terriglobia > Terriglobales > Acidobacteriaceae > JAFAIN01. The sequence goes on from JAJPJZ010000346.1 coordinate 3,786, forward strand.
ATTCACCTCGCAGTTATCCATCGTGTATTTGAGTTGGTAATCGGGCTTGGCCCAGGTGAGGCCGTCGCCCTGCATGGTCTGCGCGATCACGCCTCCGATGAGATCAAGCTGGTACGAAATGCTCTTCAGGTACGCCTGCGCATTCGCATCGCCGCTGTTCCAGTAATTCCAGGCCAGCGAAAGGAAGGTGGCCGCGTAGGAGTCGGTGGAATCGGCATCGCCGGTGGAAGCTTCGTTGCCGCCGGCATCGACGCTCCAATCGTAGATCGTGCCGCTCATGCCCCAGCGATCGTTGGTGTTCAGGTGCGCGATCACCCACTGCATCCATGCCTGCACCTGGCCCAATCGCGCCGGATCCCTGGCCATGGCGATGGCAGCGATGTTCGACATGTATGGATTGATCGTCGTGGGAAGCGGCCGGCCATAAAGCAGCGCGCCATCGGGCTGCATCAGCGTGCCCAGCCAGTTCGAGGTCGCTTTGAAGTTGCTGTAGTTCGTGCCGGAAGTCGCAACCGAGTAGCCCGGCGTTGGCGGGGTTGCGCTGGTGCTCGCGCCGGAAGCCGAACTCGTGCTTGCGCCCACACCCGCGCTCGAAGCCGGGCTCGTGTTCGAAGCCTGTGCCGGCGTGCTGCCGGAAACCGGGCTCACCAGGCTGTTGCCGGTTTTGCCTACACTGCCGCAAGCGGCCAGTCCTAACGTCAGAGCGACTACCAACCCTGGGAACAAAGAACGCTTCAACTGTGACTCCTGGGTCTTGCGTTCCCCAGGGCAGCGCGTTCACCTGCGCCCCACGGGGAGGACTTCGCGTCCAGGAATCACTTTGGGTGTTCATCTACTCTGCCTGTATCGGGCAACCTACGGGATCTGCTGCATGAATGAACCCGACTGCGGAGTGCGGTGCTTACCCGAGACCAATGCCGTGGGAAGAACCTAATAGAAGCGCGCGGACTTCACCCTAGCCATCAGCTAAGAAGCCGGCTTCGCCCTCGCAAATTAAGAGAAGTGACTGAGGTTTGGCGGCAATGTCGCCGCAAATAAGAAAGGGAGCGCGATTGCGCTCCCTGGTGTTCCTGCGGTCGGTTCAGGCGATCTGGCGCTGCTCCCTGATGTTCTCAAAGCTGTGCTCAGCCCCTTCGACCTCGAAGTTGGTGAGCTCTCTTACTGCGGTCATGACCACCGCCTGCGCGGTGAACAGCTTGGCTTGCGGAGCATCTTCAAGCCCCATGAACTCCGGCATCATCGCCGTCATGGCCGCCAGGCCCAGGTCGATTCGGCCGTGAGTGCGGAAGCTGATCGGTCGCGGCCGGCTGCCCGGCCGAGTCGTGAGGCTGGCAACCGCGATTTCGCTCGCGCCGCAAATCACCGAGCCAATTGCAGCCCGCTTGTTCACCCGCCACATCATGCCCGCGCACGCCAGGAAGGCCCCGGCCGTGAGGTAATCGATCACGAAGTGCGTGCGCGGATCGATCACATCGGGCAGCGGCCTGGTCAGCAGCTTAACGGCATTTTGCAACAACGGCATGTTCCGCCTCCTTATGCGGTGCGCTTGTTCAGCAGCTCACGTTTCAGGTTTTCCAGCGCCGCTTCAGGCAGGATGCCGCGTTCCACTAACTCATCCACCGACCGGTACGGCCGCCCTTTCAGGATCTTGTCAGCCAGTACGGGGCCGATGCCATACACCGAGAGCAGATCATCACGCGACACGCCGTTCAGCGTCTTCTCAGCGGTTAAGCTTTGCAGCTTCTGCCGGCCATCATCGAGTGCGGCATTTATCTTCTCGGGCAAGTCGCCCGCCATTTCCCGCGCCGAGCCCAGCAAATCGGTGCCGCGCCGGGCCAGGTCACGCGCCTGCTCGCGGCCTGCCTCCAGCAGATCTTCTGCCTCTTCGGCAATGCGGCGGCGCGTCTGTTCTCCGCTTTGCGGCGCGATCACGAGCCCCAGGGCAAAACCTGCTCCCAATCCTGCAAAAAATCCCTTCATACGTTGTCCCCCGTTAGGAAAGATGCCGTGCGCTGGGCAAGGTTTGGCCCCGCGGCGAAAGCTGCTGATGGGCGAGAGCTCCGCCGAAATCAATCACGGTCTCTGCCCGCCGGTTGCTACACTACGAATTCCGTTTATGGCGATTGTGGAACGCATCGTGCCAGGCGCGGCCGAGTGGGACGATGAAATCAGCAACCACGCCGGCCGCTATCGCTTTGCTGCCCGCTACACGCCGGGCCGGCGCGTGCTCGATGCCGGATGCGGCGTGGGTTATGGCGGGCGTCTGCTCGCTGAAGCCGGCGCTGCCGAGGTCATTGCGGTTGACATTTCGCCCGAGGCGCTGGCGCTGGCCCGCGAAAAGTTTTCGCACTCCCGGGTCCACTACGTGCACGATGATTGCGAAGTCCTGGCCAACGTCACGGCGCCCTTTGA
>JAJPJZ010000171.1 GCA_021323935.1 Terriglobia bacterium
CGGTGAGATTGGTGTTGAGCACTGCGTCCCAGTCGGCGCGCTTCATGCGCATCACCAACTGGTCGCGCGTAATGCCGGCATTGTTCACCAGGATATCGACTTTGCCGAACTGCGCTATTGCCGCCTTGGCCGCGCTCTTGACGTCATCTTCGCTGGCCACGTCCAGGCGGAAAGCCGCTGCCTTGCCCCCGGCCGCCGCGATCTCGTTCACCACCTCCGCGAGCTTGGCTTGGTTGCGCGCGCCGAGCGCCACCGCCGCGCCCGCACGCGCCAGCTCCAGCGCGCACGCACGTCCAATTCCCTGCGACGCGCCCGTCACCAGCGCAACGTGGTTCTCCAGCAATGCCATCACGGCACGGATTGTAAATGACGCGCCGCTCAGCCGATCTGCTCGATGGCTTCCTCGTGCAAATCTTCGCCCGCGCCTTCAGGCATTAGGTCGCGGAACAGGAAGCGCAGCACTGGCGGCGCCAGCAGCGTGGTGGCGGCCGTCATGAAGATCACGATGGCGTAAGCCGCCTGCGAAACAATCTTCATCTGCACGCCGACCAGCGCCACGATCAGCGCGACTTCGCCGCGCGGCATCATGCCGAAGCCCACTCGCAGCGCCGTCCGAAATCCCTCCCGCAGCACCGGGATGGCGCAGCCCACCACTTTTGAAAAGATTGCCAGCACTGAAATGATGACCGCGCCTACCAGCACGTGCCCGCGAAATACGTGGACATCGAGCCGCGATCCCATGGAAAAGAAAAAGTAGGGCGCCAAGAATTCATTGATGGCGCCGACGCGCGGCTGCAGGTTCCACTCCGGCGAGTACTCGGCAAACGCGAGACCGGCAAAAAATGCGCCGATAATTGCCGCCAGCCCGATGCGCTCAGCCGCTACCGAAAGTCCAAGGCAAATCGCCAGCGACAATATCAGCGGCGCGTTTTGCGTGCTCAGCCGCCGCAGCCCGGGGCGCATCTGCTGCACCAGCCGCGGCCCCAGGAAGATCATCGCCAGCGTGAACCCCACGGCTTCAACAAACAGCACCGCAAGCTGCACCCACTGCACGCCCGTGGTCGAAACCACGCCGGTCACCACCGCCAGCAGCACCATCCCCAGCACGTCATCGAAAACCGCCGCGCCCAGGATGATGCGCGCCACCCGCGTGTTAAGCACGTGCAGGTCAGCCAGTACCCGCGCCGTAATGCCGACGCTGGTTGCGACCATGGCCGCGGCCACGAACACGGCTTCATGCGTGGCTTCTCCGCGCAGGCGCATGTATAAAAACCCCAGCCCGAACGGAACCACGATGCCGACCAACGCAACCCCCAGCGACTGCCGCCCCACGCGAATGAGGTCTTTGGGCCGGGTCTCCAGCCCCACGCTGAACAGCAGGAACACCGCGCCCACTTCAGCAATGGAGTACACCGTATCGTTTGGGACCACGAGGCCGGTGGCGTACGGGCCGAGCAGGACGCCGGCCAGGATTTCGCCCAGCACCGCCGGCAGCGTCATTTGCTCAAAAATCTCGCCAAAAACCTTTGACCAGACGAAGATGGCGAACAGTTCGAGAAGGAGCGTGTCGTGCGGCATGGATGGCGGTCATCGCAGCCGCGGAGCGCGGCCGGCGGGCGCCTGCGGATTTCACTCGCAAGCAGCCGGGGCGACGCGTAAGTGCGCGACGGTGCGGACCATCAATAGATTTAACTGAAGGCTGCGGCGCGGGCCATAAAAATCCAGAGTAGCTGCTGGCCGACGCTAAATGGCGCGCCAGGCGCAGCTCTCGATTTTTCCCGCTGCTTTTCTGCTTCGTGTCATTCTATTTTTGTTCCGAAGCCTGCGCCGGCGGCGCATTCCGGAACCGCAATGAAGTCGTTTCCCGCAAAGGGCGCACTCGCTGCTGCTCACCGTGACGGGCGCAAGCATTTGCGCAATCGGCGCGGTAGTGGCGAGCCTGCTGTTCCATCGCTTCCCGGGGCGCGCGCTGGTTCCGGTCGTTTTTGTTGTTCTGATCGCGGTGTTGGCCGCCTACTTTGGGGCCGCTGCCGGAATTCTGGGCACCGTGCTGGCGGCATTGATCTTCGCTGACTGGCTCTATGCGCCGGTCGGCAGCCTGGCGGTGCAGGGCGCGGGCGCGCGCGCTGAAATCGCGTGGCTGCTGCTGGGCGGCGTTTCGCTTTCGTTCCTGCTGGCACCGGAATCGCGCCATCATCGTTGAGCGTTTCGCATTTTGGGCGGCGGCACGCCCCGCAGCCGATGCGGGATTTTCACAGGCGGCATTGCAACAAGAAGCCGGCTCCCGAGCATCCAAAATTCGCTGCAAGTCTTTTCTTTTCCTGCGGGCCGCAAGGAGGCATTCCTAATGGCAACCACGATGCAACCGGTCACCGCGCAGCGGTGGGCGCGCCAGCCCTTTTACTTCAATACCGCGGCGCATTTGTTGCGCATCGGCCGGCAACGCGCCAGCACGCTGAACGAGCTGCTTGAAGGCGTGAGGACGTGCCCTGACGATTCGATTTTTCAACACACTTTCCAGACGCTGCAGGAGCACCACTTCATCCGCGAAGGCTTCTCAAACGACTTTGCGCACTGGGCGTTCGCGGCGTGCAATGAAGTTGGGCTGGCGGAGCGGCTCTCGTCGGTCGATGTGCGCGAATACACGTCGATCAAGGCGCTGCGCGAGCGCATCGTCGCCATCGTGGATGATTACCTGAAGAAGAATTCGCGCGCTGCCGACCGGGCAGCGCTCGAGCCGTTTTACTTCTGCGCCTCCGATAGCGTGCTGATTCCGCTGCCCGTAGTGGCGCGCAACCTGCAGGAATTTGTCGAAGGCATCGAAAAGGTCAGCATTCACAGCATTCACTACCACTTTATTGAGGCGCGGCTGCGGCTCAAGCTCAACTCCAACGATTTTTCCATGTGGCTGGAAGAAGAGCTTGACCTCGGCATGCTGGCCGACAAGATCAACCGCATCGACATCTACACTTCAACGCTGCAGGATGTGCGGCGGGCGATTCTGCGCATTCTGCAGCCGACGGCGATGGCGGCCTGAAGCGGGCCATCGCCCGGCGGCGGCTTGCGCAAACATTTTCGTGGCAGATGGGAGCATAGGCATGAGCGAGAAGAACCAGAAGCGCGGCTCAGCAGTGGAGCGGGAAAAGCAGACCGAGAAGCATCACGGCACCGATGCTGCGCCGGTTTCAGGCAATGGAAACGGCAGCCGCGAAACCCCGAGCGGCGCCGGCGTAGAAGAGCGGCGCAAGCGCCCGCGCCCTAAGATTTCAGACACTCCTCCCCTGCCTCCGCCGCCGCCCAAGCTCGCCGACTACACCCCGATTGTGGGCCAGCCGGAAATCGACGAGCTCCACTTCCTGGCGCAGCGGCTGCGCAACAAGTCCGTCAAGATGGTGAATTCGACCGCGGTGGGCGGCGGCGTGGCCGAAATTTTGAACCGCTTAATCCCGCTGATGAACGAGCTCGAGGTGAACACCAAGTGGGAAGTGATCACCGGCGGCAACGACTTTTTCGAGGTCACGAAAGGCTTCCACAACGCGCTGCACGGCGGCGAATACAACGTGACCAAGGAAGTGCTCGAAATTTTCATGATGTACAACGAGCAGAACCGCCAGCGCATGGAGTTCACCGAAGACCTGTTCGTCATCCACGACCCGCAGCCGGCGGGGCTGATCCATTCCAAATCGAAGACGCGCGGCAAGTGGATATGGCGCTGCCACATCGACCTTTCTAACCCGCATCCTGATGTTTGGGGCTTCCTGCGGCCGCTGGTGGATCAATACGACTCGGCCATTTTTTCTTCGCCGTCGTTTGCGCGGCAGTTGGCGATTCCGCAATATCTTTTTTATCCCTGCATTGATCCGCTTTCCGAAAAGAACAAGGACCTGGACGAGAGCTTCATCAACAAGGTGTGCGAAGACTTTGGCGTGGACCGCTCGCGGCCGATCATCACGCAGATCTCGCGTTTTGACCGCCTGAAGGACCCGGTGGGCGTGATCCAAGCCTACAAGATGGTGAAGAAGTACGTGGATTGCCAACTGGTGCTGGCCGGCGGCGGCGCGACCGACGATCCGGAAGGCGCGGTGGTGCTGGCGGAAGTGATGGAGGAAGCCGGCGACGATCCCGACGTGATTATTTTGAATTTGCCCCCGTGGTCGGCGCTGGAAATCAACGCGCTGCAGCGCGCTTCTACTGTCATCATCCAGAAATCGCTGAAGGAAGGCTTCGGCCTGACCGTGACGGAAGGCCTTTGGAAGGGCAAGCCGGTAATTGGCGGCGCCGTGGGCGGCATTCCGGTGCAGATCATCCATAAGCTGACCGGCGTGCTGGTGCACTCGGTCGAAGGCTGCGCCTACCAGCTTCGCTATTTGTTGACGCATCCGGAGATTGCGGCGCAGCTCGGCAAGAACGGCCGCGAGCACGTGAAAGAAAACTTTCTGATGACCACCAACGTGAAGCGCTGGCTGCTGCTGTTCCAGTTGATGCTGGGCATGGCGCGGCCGGTGAAGCCCGACCGGGCCGTGGTTCCGGCCGATTTGCCGAAGGCCGAAGAAGAGGCGCGGGCGAAATAGCCGGCACATCATCACAACAGTCAACAAGCGCGGGCCTTCGGGCCAGCGCTTGTTGTTGATGCGCGCGGCGCATGATTGAAGGCTGACCGGCGCCTGGATCTCAGCCGCCGCCAGGATCTTTTACCTGCGGCGATTCCATCTGTTCGCGTTCCAGCCACTGCACTACCGATTGCTGGCTCCGGATGATGCGGGTGCGCAGCTCGTCGAGCGATGCCAGCGTAACGGCGCCTTCCCACGACCCGCGCATCTGGCCGCCGGCTTCGGCCGCGAACACGAAGGTGTGAGCCGGATAAAACGAATCGTCTTTGAAAGAAAACAGCAGCCTGGCCGAGAAGATTTCGAGGCCGGTTTCTTCCCTCACTTCGCGCAGCACGGTGCGCGCCGGATCTTCACCGCGACGGCCCACGCCTCCGGGAAACGCCAGGCCGAACCCATCGCTGCGGTCGATGACCACAAATTGCCGTCCGCGGCGGATGATGGCGATAGCGCCGGGAAGATAGCCGCGAAAGGGAAATGCGCGGTAGGCACAAGTGGC
>JAJPJZ010000378.1 GCA_021323935.1 Terriglobia bacterium
GTCTCCATCGCGGCCATAGCCGTAGCCTTCGCGATAGCCGTGAATGTAAGCCTCGCGGTAAGCCTGGTCTTCCCAGTGCTTGCCGTGGTTGGGAATCTTGTAGCCGCGGCTGTGGACGCGGTCAAACTGGCCGGCGCGGAAGCCATCCTGGTACGCCTCCGAGCGCTCCTCATGATTGCTGCCTTCGCGCCAGCCGTCATGGTCGCGGTCCTGCGCCACCGCGAGCCCTGAAACTGCAAACATCAATGCTGCAGCCAACGCCACTTTACTCAGCTTCATAACGCTCGGCCTCATAACGCTCAGCTTCATAACGTCACCTCCGGATCATGTCCCCCAAATATCACCGCTCTGGCGGCGAATTGCCAGCCTCGAAGTGGCTACCGATGTAACACAAGTGCATTGGCTGAGTTGCGCACCGAAGTAACCTGGCGGCTCAGGCTGCGGGGCGCTCGAGTTTCGGTGCAGCTTCGCCTGCCTGCCTTTGCTTCACTTCAGTTTCAACCGCCTTGATCTCCGCCCGCTCTTTCTTGATGTCGAGCCGGATGTGGGCGTAAAGGTTCATGTAAACGTTGGCAATCCAGACCAGGCTGAACCATGCCACCACGTATCCGCGCCAGTCGCTGAACAGGAGGTGAAATCCCGAGAAGGCGACCGCCGCGGCGGCAACGTAGTGGCTGAAGCAGTATTCGCAGGTGAACAGGTAGAAGAACTTCCGCCGCAGGAACGAAGACGAGCGTTGGCTCTGGCCGGCGCAATACTCCCGCGGCTCGCGAAACACTTCTTCGTGGGTCACGGTCCAGGCAATAGTGGCGACAGGAACTGACAGCAGCAGCAGCCAGACAATCTGCGTGCCAATAGGCATACGCAGTGAGATGCGGTTCTGGGGCAGGCTGTCGGCCCGCTGTGGCCGCGGAAGCGGCTTCGCCCAGAGCGCGGCGGCCGACGTAAAGTTCCTCGACCGAGCGGCTTACGCCTGCATTGTCGGTTTGCTCTGCGCAAATTCCTGCGCGGCGCGAATGCGCTTGGTAATCGGCGGATGCGAATGAAACAGAATCTCAACCAGCCGTGACGGCTCGCGCTCAGCCAGGTTCTGGTCGGCAAGCTTGGTCATCGAGGTGATGAAGGGCTCGATGCTGGGGGTGGACTGCCAGGAGTAGAGATCAGCCTGGCGCTCATTGTGGCGCGACCAGGCGTTCAGCGCCGGCGCCAAAAGAAGCGAGATCATCGACGACACCAGCACCAGCAGCGGCAGGTCGGCAAAGTCAGAAAGATGCTCAAACATGTGGCGGGAATAAATGGCGTAGCGCAACACCTGGTTGGCCGCCCAGAATCCCACAAACGTCACTGCTACCTGGATGGCGATGCCCTTCAGCATGTGCTTGTGGGCGTGGTGGCCGAGTTCGTGGGCGAGGATGGCTTCAATCTCGTCGGCTGAGTAATTCTGCAGCAAAGTGTCGGCCAGAATGATGCGGCGCGTGTTGCCCAGGCCCGTCAGGGCGGCGTTTGCCTTCTTGCTTTTCTCTGAAAGCTTCCACTCATACACGCCGTGCACGCGTGCGCCGGCGCGCTCGCCCAGCGAAACCAGCCGCGCTTTCAGTTCTTCGTTTTCCAGCGGCTTGAACTTATAGAACAGCGGAAAAAGCACCACTGGTGCGATCTGCGCAAAAAAGACCATTAGAGCAATGAATACCACCCAGGCAATTAGCCACCAGAAATCGGGCCACGCACGAATCGTGGCAAACACGATCTCGCCGGCGATTGCGCCGAGCAGCAGCCCCAGCAGCCAGCCTTTGGCTTCGTCCCAGGCCCACGAAGCCCAGCCTTGGTTTGAGAGATGGAAGCGGTGCTCGAGGCGAAAGCTGTAGATGTCCGGCGTAAGCGAAACAACTTTGCTGATCGCCGCCAGCAGGCCAATGTAGAAGAACAGCGCCAGTGCGTAGTGTGCGCTGGCGCCATGCCACGCCCAATCGCGCAGTGTGCCGGTCCAACCGGTCATCAGCAGCAGCAGGAGCACGCCAAAACTGAGTCCCAGGTCGATGAACGTGAGCCGGCGATGGATGCGATTGTAGCGGCGCGTCTCAGCCGTATCTGCTTGCGCGCCCGGCGAAGATGAAAACGTCATCCCCTGCATTTTACGCGGCGAACCGCCGCCAGGATTGCCGCTTTCGTGGTTTCGGGCGCCGCCAAATAGAATTCAGGCAATGAGCGAGACGCGCCGCCGCCACACCTTCATCCAACGCCTGCTGCTGGCGCTGGTGCCCTGGGCCGCAAATCTCGCCATCCGGGTCATTGGCCCGACGCTGCGCCTGCAACTTTCATTGGCGCCCGGTTCGCCCGCAGGTCCGCCGCATTTCCCCATGATCTACTGCATGTGGCACCGCTGCGTGCTGGCCAGCGCCTATGTGTTTCGCAACCGCGCGCTGCGCGTCATGATCAGCCGCAGCTTTGATGGCGAATTGATTGCGCGCACGGTCGGGAGGCTGGGCTACGTGCCGGTGCGCGGCTCCAGTTCCCGCGGCGGCGCCGGGGCGCTGCTTGAATTTCGCGAACAGTTGAAAAATGGGGCCAGCGTGGTGTTCACGGCCGATGGCCCTCGGGGCCCGCGCTACGTCGCGAAGCCAGGCCCTGTGCTGCTGGCCCGCGATTCCGGCGTGCCCATCATCGCCTTTCACGTGGCGATTGAAGACGCCTGGATCGTCCGCTCGTGGGACGCGCTGATCATCCCCAAGCCGTTCAGCCGCGGCGTAATTCGTGCGCAAGCGCCCATCATGGTTCCCGCTGACGCAGAAGACGGCGCACCCTACCTGGCCGAACTGCAACGCCGCCTCGAGGCTGCCCGCGACGAAGCGGAGAGGCTCGTGGCCTCACCGCGCAGCAGTCGCTTTGTTCCGATCCGTTGAGCGACGCAGCAAACCCAAAAGCTTACTGGCTGGCAAAATCGCAAATGCCGTTCTGATTTTGCGGCGGCGGAGTCGGCGGAATTTGCCACGGTTTGCCGGCGAAATCGAAGAATTCCCTCATGTCGGGCATGGACCCATCGCGCGCCGTCAATGCCGGCAGCCCCCAACGCGTCTCTATAAAGCGCAGGTATGCGGTCTGGTCCATGGGCGTGTGCGAAACGTAATTCTTTTTGGCAAATGGCGAAATCACCATGTTCGGCACGCGGCTGCCGGTGATCGTGAAATCACCGGGCACGTCGTTGGGCAGCAAATCCACCGGCTTGATGCCGTCAGGGTTAGGCACGGCCATCGGGGGCACATGATCAAAGGTCCCGCCGCCTTCATCGTGCGAGAAGAACAGCACGCTGTCTTTCCAGTTCGGGCTTTGCATCAGCGCGTTGATGATGCCTGCGGCCCACGCAGCGCCGGTCTGCACGTTGATGGGCACTTCGCCGTTGGCCGGGTGCGACGGATCGAAGTTGCTGGTGTGCTCCGAGTCAGCCTCGAACACGCCCGTCTCGACGAATGAAACCGCCGGCAGGCTTCCGGCCTGCGCGTCGGTGAAATATTGCTGCAGCGGCACGATGTGTGCCGCAACTCCGGGCTGGTTGTAATACGAAAAATATTCAAAGTAGGTGTAGAGCGAGCTCTGGGCCGTGTAGATTTTCCACGAGATGCCCTGCGCGTCCAGCTCCTGCCAGATGGTCTTCGCGGTAATGGAGCCGTTGCCGGGCGGGTCGTGAACGTAGCCCTGCGTAGTCGCGGCCATCAAGTACAGCCGGTTCGGCGGCGTATTGCCCGGTACGGGCGCATAGAAGTGGTCGCCAATGCCAAACTGCGACGCCATGAAGTAGTAATAATTGAGGTCGTTCCAATCGAAAAAGCCGATGGCACGGCGGCCTGTCTGGTCGGCCATTTGTATGCCGAGAGTGGCGGCCCACTGGCTGATGGAATAAGCAATGGCCACGAAGCCATCCATGGGCGCGGTGCTGGAAGCCGCCGCCGGATTCAGCCGGTTGAAACCTTTGTGGGTCTCGGTCCAGTCAGGCGTCAGGTCTTCGGTGCAGACCGAGCCGGTGTGGTACGCGGCGATCGGCGCCTTCGTGCCCGGTGAGTAGTTTGAGTATTGCCCCGTGCTCAGGTCTTCGATGGTGGCCGGCGTGGCATTGATCGGGATGTTGTTGGCCTTGCGGTATGCCGTCATCTGGCCGAAGTAGTGATCGAACGACCGGTTTTCCTGGATCAGGATCACGACATGGTTCACCGCGGTGATGTCGTTCGGTCCCGAACCACCCGAACCACCTGAACCGCCAGAGCCTCCCGAGCCGCCGGATCCGCCCGTGCCGCCAGAGCCTCCCGATCCGCCGGATCCGCCCGTGCCGGTCGTGCCGGTTCCGCTTCCGCTGCCGGTTGGGCTTCCACTGCCGGCAGGATTTGAGGTTGAACCGCCGCCCTGAGGCGCGGTGGCGACCGGCTGTGTCGCCGGAGCAGCGGTCGATGTGCCGCTCCCGCCGCCGCACGCCGTAAGGAAGGCCAAGCCAAAAAATGCTTCAGCTACCGTTGAAACCAGCAACAACTTGAACCCTGAGCCCATGTGTTCCACCCGTTGTTAACTCGAACAACATCAGATGCTCAGGCCAGAGCTGCTGTTGGCCTGCCGCCCCGGTTGCGGCGCCTTAACACTCCGCCGCGCCAACCCGCCGATGCAGCCCGGGCCGCAACGCGGTTTGACATTGCCTTTGTCTCTGCATAAAGTGAGCTTTCGCCGCCGCCGTGCGGCGAATTGCTCTTTCCTAATTTGAAGTTCGCGTGTTCGGGAAGCGGGTGCGACCTCCGGTCAAAGCCCGCGCTGCCGCGCAACTGTAAGGCCACCCTGATTGAGCGATTCACTGAATGCTCCATCAGGGGTCGGGCCGCGCCACTGCCCCGCCATACGGGATGGGAAGGCGCTGCCGGGTAGAAAAGGCCAAGCCAGGAGACCGGCGCGAACTGCATTAGAGGTCAACCTTTCGCGTGCAAAGGAGAACTCATGCGCTATTCGCGCCTGTTTCGCACCCTGTTTTTCTTGCTGGCCACGGCGGCCGCCGCCTGCGCAGCTCAAACCGTCTCAATCAAGGTTCTCGATCCGCAAGGTCACGCCGTCGCCGGCGCGCGAGTGGAGTTGCTTCGCGGCAGCCAGATGATTGCGGTGGAAAATTCGTCTGCCGCCGGGGAAGCCGTGTTCACTACTGCCTCGCGGGCTGATCGCGTTGCGGTGTATGCGCCCGGGTTTGCGTCGGCGCACCAGCCAATCGACGGCGATTCACTGACCGTGCACCTGGCACTGGCCGCGACATCTGACACCGTGGTGGTTACGGCGGATGCGACGCCTGTGGCAAAAGACGCCAGCGGGTCAAAGGTGGCAACGCTCGAATCGGGCGCGCTGACCAACATCAACGCCGTGGCCGCCGCTGACGCATTGCGCCTGATGCCGGGCGCAATCATCAACACCGCCGGCCAGCGCGGCGGCCTGGCGTCGCTGTTCGTGCGCGGCGGCGAGTCGCGTTACAACAAGGTGATTGAAGATGGCGTGCCGGTTGACGACCCGGGCGGCACGTTCGATTTCGGCGCGGCGCCGCTCAACGAATTCAACCGCATTGAAATGGTCCGCGGCGCCGACAGCGCGCTTTATGGCTCCGATGCCATGACCAGTGTAGTGCAATTTTTCTCGCGCACCGGCTCAACCCATACGCCCGAGCTGCGCTTCGGCGCCGATGGCGGCACCTTCTCGACCGCAAACGGCTCCGCATCGCTTGCAGGCGCGCGCAGCCGCTTCGATTTCAACCTGTTCGCCGACCAGTTCAACACCGAAGGCAAAGGCGTGAACGATCAGTACAGCAACTCTCTCCAGGGCGCAAACCTGGGCGTGCAGCTTGCAAGGCGCGTGGCGTTTCGTTTCCGCACGCGCCATTCCAACGCGCGCGCCGGCGTGCCGGGAGAGTGGAACTTTGAGGCCCGGCCGCTGCTGCCGCCCGATCAGGATGCGCTTGCCCGGCAAAACAATTTTTTGGCGAGCGGCGAGCTGACCATCACGGCGCCCAGCCGCTGGCAGCACCGCATCACGCTTTACGAGTACAACCACCGCCGGCTCGATCAAGACCTGATCCAGGAACCTGGCCGCGCCACGCCTGCTTTCGGCAACTTCGATTTTCCCTTTGCCAGCTATGCGCGCATCAACCGCGCCGGCGGCAACGAGCAATCGGAATACTCACCCCTCACCTGGTCGCGGACCGTCTTCGGCTATGACTTCGAAGACGAGAATGGCTTCGTCGGCGATTCAGTCGCCGGGGTGAACACGCACGGCCTGCGCCGCAATCATGCGGTTTATGGCGAGCAGATTTTCAACTGGCAGCGCCTCACCCTGATCGCCGGCGGCCGGTTTGTGCACAACGAGAGCTTCGGCAATCGGGGAGTGCCGCGCGCTGCCGCCGCTTACCAGTTGTTTCGCGGGCGCTCGCTGCTGAGCGGAACGCGGCTGCGGTTTGCCTACTCTCAGGGTATTAAGGAGCCGCGGTTTGAAGAGTCGTTTGGCGAAGGCGGCTTTGGCATTATTCCGAATCCCGATCTCAAGCCCGAAGAGAATCGCGGCCTGGAGGCAGGCGTTGAACAGGGATTCGGGTCAGGGCGTTATTCGCTCGGCGCCACGTACTTCCACAATCTGTTCACCGACATGATCGAATTCAGCTTCGATCCGGCGGCTTTTCTCGGCCAGTACGTCAACGTGAACCGCGCACTGGCGCATGGGGCTGAAATCGAACTCCACGGACGGCCCGCGGCTTTTCATGAGCGCCTGCGCATTGACGGCGCTTACGTGTACACCTCAACCCAAATCCTGCAGGCGCCCCTGGCTACAGACCCGTTGCTTTCTGCCGGGGCGCCGCTGCTTCGGCGGCCGCGCCAGGCCGCGAACGCGCTGCTCAGCTATTCGGGCTTGCGCTGGGGAGCAGAACTGGGAGGCAGCTTTGTGGGGCGGCGCGCCGATTCTGACTTCCTGGGGCTGACGCCGCCCATCACTCACGCGCCCGGCTATGCGCTGGTCACGACCGGCGGTTGGCTCGGGCTGACGCATCGCGTCACTGCATACGCGAACGTTGAAAACCTGCTGAACCGGCAGTACGAAGAGGTCGTGGGCTACCCCGGCCTGCCGGTGAATGTGCGCGCCGGGCTGCGATTCCGGATTGGCGGCGAATAGCGGCTTTTGCACGAAGGGGCGACGGCGGTGATCATTCAGCGCACGCCGTAAATGTACGAAGGAAGCAGCAAATACGGAACCCAGCGATAGCCGTCGCGCTATCATTCCACTGCCCAGGAGACCTCAAATGAAATGTCTTTGCGTCCTGCTGCTGATGGTTTCAGCGGCGTTAGCCCAGAGCGCGCCGCCGGCGCCATCAGCTCCAAAACCGCCGCAATCGCCTGCTCCGGTCACCTACGATGAAGCTGTCGCCAACGAGAAGAAGCTTTTCGCCGCCGACCAGGCGCACGATCTTGACACCATCAAATCCATCATTGCCGATGATTTTGTCGATATCGGCCGCGACGGCAGCTCGATCGGCAAAGACGCGCTGCTGAAGGAAATTCCCGGCATCAAGCTGTTGCGCTACGAGCAGCACAATTTTCGCGTAACTGCGCTTGGCCCTTTTGCGTATGCAATCAGCTACGACTCTGACGCCACGGCGATCGGGGCTGACGGCAAAGAAAGCCGCAGCCAGAATGGACTGAACTCGGTTTGGGTGCGCCGCGATGGACGCTGGCAGATGCTGATGCACTGCCGAGGCGCAGCAACTTCGCCGGGCGCGCATTAGACGTCGCTGTCGCTGAAATCAGGGTCCTCGCTCAACTGCGGCACGGAGCGCACCAGGTCGAATGTCATGTTGGCGCCGCACACCGGGCAGTCGGGTGTGGTGTCGCCACGGCGCACAATGACGTCGTGGTAGCGGCCGTGCTCGCTCAGGTGAGGAATGCGATAGATGCCGCTCCAGACCGCAACATCGCCGCTTCGCAGCGTCGGCATGGGCTCCTTCCGCGCAGCACTTCGTCTCATCATGGCTTACCTCCGAGACTTCCGGGCCTGCCGCCATGTCTTGTTGCAACGCCGTTGCCACACGTAGCCATTTTGGCCGCCCCTTTGTGCTGAGTTTTCAATCGCTTGCGCGGGTCCAAACGGGTTGTATGGGCGAGAAAGAAATCAGCGGGAAGAATTTGCCTTGCGCGAGCTGGCGCGCGATTTCTCACAGCCCGTAGGCGCCCCAATTTGGCGAATTCGTGATAATTGTTTCCCATGCCGGAATCGACCATCGCGATGAATGCCGAAAACGGAGCTGCGGAGCTGCACCAGCGCCCGGCGGCGGAGACGGAAGTGTTTGCGGTCTATGGCGCTGAGCCTGAAGTGCAGGCCTATGCCATGGCGAAGTATTCGCGCTCGGCGCTTTCGATGAAAGAGTCTTTGCGCGAAATCTCAAGCCAGAAGGCTGAGAAATTTCTCAACACGTTTTATTTTCAGTACGGCCATCGCTCGATTGCCGACCTTGCGCACATTGCCATGGCGGTGGAAAGGCTCTCGATCCTGGCGGCGATCGTTCTGGTCGATGAACAGCGATGGGACGGGCAGGAGCGCAGCACGCGCTACCAGGATTTCCGCAAGAGCGGCTACTTCACGCCCGATTTCGGCGGCGACCAGCCCAGCGAACGCATTTATCGCGCCGCCGCCGACTTCCTGTTCGATGAATACGAGCAGATCTCGCAGGCCATCTTTGAGCACCTGGTTTCGCGCACCGCTCAACCCCCAGAGATGAAACGCGAGCAGTACGAGCGCACGCTGCGGGCGCGCGCCTTCGATGTTTCGCGTTACCTGCTGCCGCTGGCCACCAACACCTCACTTGGCCAGATTGTGAACGCGCGCACGCTCGAAACTCAGATTGCGCGGCTGCTCGCCAGCCCTTATGCCGAGGTTCGCGACCTCGGGCACAAGCTGAAAAGCGCGGCCAAGGAACCCGCCTATGACCTGGCACGCTCGGCGGTGCTGCATTTTGCCGCTGAGATGGCCGCCGACCGGCCTGACCTGTCATTGCGGCTTGAGAATGCGCTGGCGCGTGAAGTTCGGGTTGCTCCCACGCTGGTGAAGTATGCGGAAGCGAGCGAATACGAAATCAAGTCGCGCGCCGAGCTCACGCAAGCCGCGGCCGAGCTCATGCACAATGCCGCCATCGAGCAGGTGGCGGCGGTTGAGCTGCTGGATGACGCCGAACCGTTCGACGTTGAACTCGCCTCAACGCTGCTCTACCAGCACTGCGCGTATCCCTACCGGCAGATTCGCGCGCGCGTGCAGGAAATTGGGCCGGCGCAGCGCCAGGAAATTATCGATGCGGGCTTGCGCCACCGCGGCAAGCATGACGAATTGCCGCGCGCGTTCGCTGCCGGTCAGAAGTTCCGTTTCGACATATGCATGGACCTGGGCGGCTTCCGCGACATGCATCGGCACCGCCGGTGCGTGCAGATCGTGCAGCCGTTTGCCGCCGGAAGGCTCGGGTACGAAACGCCTGCCGAGATCACGGAAGCCGGTATGCAGTCGCGTTTCGATTCGGTGATGCAGCGCGTCGGCGAGACGCAATGCAAGTTGTCGGCAAACCCCGCTGCCGCCGCGCATTCTCACTACCTGAGCCCGCTGGCGCACCGCCAGCGCGCGCTGTTTAAGATGGATTTTTCAGAAGCGGTTTACATTTCCGAGCTGCGGACCACGCCTGCGGGCCATTACTCATACCGCCGGGTTGCGTGGGAGATGTATCGCGCCGTCGCCGAGCGCTATCCGGCATTGGCCGGCTACTTCCGGGTGCACGATATTCATGAGCCGGTGGACTTGCTGACCCGCTAAAGCCAGGCGGGCCCGGCATGACCATGGAATTCCTGCTAAAATAAGCGTTTCAGCCCTTCAGCTTGAACGATCCTGGAGTAAGCAATGGCACAAGTTTGCGACATTTGCGGCAAGAAGCCGCAGTTCGGCCACAACATCAGCCACGCGCACAACGTGAGCAACCGCCGCTGGAACGTTAATTTGCGGCCCGTTCGCGCTCGCGTGGGCACAAGCACCAAGCGCATGCGCGTCTGCACCAATTGCCTGAAGAGCGGCAAAGTGCAGAAGGCCTGAGAGCAGCCTTCAATCCCCAAACCCGGCCGGCATTGCTTCATCGCCCCATTCTGCTTTGCTTAGCGGAGCAGCACGTTGACGGCGTCGCCCGACTTCAGTATCTCGCGGTCCGGCGGCACCACCAGCCAGCAATTCCCCTGCGCGGCGGCAGCAATGTCGCCCGATCCCTGCCACTTCACGATCTCGACCTCTGCCTCGTCGAACTCGCCCGAGATCACCGCGGGCAGAAAACGAGTGAGTCCGGTTTTCACTTTCATGTCCTGCTTGAGCCGGGCCATCGCCGTGCGCAGGCGCGAAGGCTGGCTGCCGCTCAGCGATTCGAGGGCTGCACGCGCAAACAGCTCGAAGCACACCATGGTCGAAATCGGATTGCCGGGCAGCCCAAAGAAGTAAGTTGCTTGGCCGGGCGAACCGGTGCGCGGAGCGCGCCCAAACACAATCGGCTTGCCCGGTTGAATCTGGGCGCCGGTGAAGAAAAATTCCGCGCCCAGGTCGCCGAGCGCAGCTTCCACCAGGTCGTGCTTGCCCATCGAAACACCGCCCGAGAGCAGCAGCAAATCACACGCCAGCCCCTCCTGGATGAGCTTGCGCAGTTGCTCAGGCTCATCGGGAGCGATCGGCAAAATGGCAGCCGCGGCGCCTGCGCCCTGGATCTGGGCAGCCAGCGCATAAGCGTTCGAGTTACGGATTTCGTTCGGTCCCGGCGCAGCAGCAACGTCAACTACTTCATCTCCGGTAGAGAGCACAGCGACGCGCGGCCTCTGGAAAACGCGAACGGTGCTGTGGCCGGTCGCCGCGAGCACGGCGAGTTGCTCCGGCCCCAGGCGCGTGCCTGGCTTGAGCAGCAGGTTGCCGGCGGCGCATTCCGTGCCGCGCAGGACGATGTTTTCGCCAGCTACAACCGAGCGCTGCATCGTGACCCACTCGCCGTGGCGCTCGGTGTGCTCAACCATTACGACGGCATCAGCGCCGGGCGGCACAGGCGCGCCGGTCATGATCTCAACCGCTTCTCCGGAATTAAGCGCGCGTGCCGATTCAGCCGGCTTGGCGCCTGCGCGAATCTCTCCCACCACCGCCACTCGTGCCGGGAGCTTGCTCAAGTGGGCGGCGCGTAGCGCATAGCCATCGCGGGTGGCGCGGTTAAACGGCGGGAAGTCGCGGTCGGCGCTGATGGGCTCGGCCAGAACGCGGCCCAGAGATGCGGGCAGTTCCAGGATTTCGATATCCGGCGGCTGCAGCTTTTGCGCGTGCTCCAGCACGATGGATCGCGCTTCAGAAAAGCTGGGCAGCTTGGGCATAGTGAGCAAAAGCAAAGGGCGGCAAGCGCCGCCCTCAGTTCAGGAGATTGCGGCTACTTTTTCTTGGCTTTGTAAGTGGTGCTGACGCTCTCGCCGAGCGCGGCCAGCAACTGCTTGGCTTCTTCGGCGTGCGGGCTGTTGGGATCAAGTTCGATGCACTTGTTCAGCGAATCGGTAGTGCCGTCAGGCGCGATCATCTTTCCGTCTTTGGACAGCGTCGCCTTGTTCAGCAGGTTCTTGCCCTTTTCGCAGTAAGGCGCGGCTTCCTTCGGGTTCGCGGCGATGGCGGCGTCGAACTCGTGGTTGGCGGCATCGATGAACTTATTGCGCTCTTCGTTGGTCTTGGAGCGCGAGGCTTGGTTAGTCATGACCGCGCCGGCGTTGAAGTAATAGCGGCTGGCGCCTGCCGGGTCAGCCTTGGCGGCGGCTTCGAACTCGGCGTTGGCCTTGTCGGTTTCGCCGGTATCGGCGTAGCCGTTGCCCAAGGTGTTGTGATAGGCGGCCAGGTTCGTCGCCTGGCAGCCCTGCACCTTGCCGGTCGTGTCAGAACTGCACATCGTGATCGCCTTCTGCACGTCGGTGACGGCTTGGGCGGCGCGCTGCTTGCGCGTATCGGCGTCGGGCGCGCCCTTGGCCCAATCGAGTTCGTAGCTGCCAAGGTTGGCCCAGACCACGGGATAGCTGCCGCCGACTTCGGTCGCCTGCTTCATGGTGGTGACCGCCTGATCGAACTGCTTGGCCGCGTCTTCGTTCTTGGCCTGCGTCATCAACTGGTTGAGGTTGCCGATCTTCTTGTTCTCCTCCATGATGGCGGCGTTCTTCTTCTGGATTTCCTCAATCTGCTTCTTCTGCTCCGGCGTAAGCTGCGGCTGCTTTGGCGCCGCCTGCTGCTGCGCCTGTTGCTGCTGTTGCGGGGCCGCTCCTGCGGGCGCGGCATTGCCGCCCTGGTTCAAATACTGCTCGGCCGCCTGCTGTTGGGAAGCGTGTTCCTTCTGCAGGTCGATATCAATGAGGTTGATGCCGTCGCGTTCGCCGCCGCAGCAACCATCCAGGCTGAGCGGAACGGCGTTCAAGGTAAAGATGGTCTTACCGTTCTGGTTCACAGCGACGTCGTACTTGCCGGGCGGCAGCGTGATGGCTACATATTTGCCCTTTTTATCGGTCTTGAGCGTGACTTTCTGGCCGTTATCCTTGTTGTTGAACACCAGTTGCGCGCCCGCCATAGGCTGGCCGGAATCGTCTTTTACCGTGCCCTGAACGCGAGTCGTCTGCGCGTGCGCAGCCCCGGCTGCAAGCAGCCAGGCGCCGGTCAGCAGAAGCGATAGGTATTTCTTCATGGAAGCCTCTCCAAGCTGTTGACGAATTCGAATAAGAGTGCGGCGGCGCAGTTGCCTTGCGCTCTACCGATGAATTCTTGCGTCCGCGCTGTACGGAATTGGATCGTCCGCGCCGGCGGCCGCAAACGCGCGCAGCCGCAACACACAGCTTTCGCAAACGCCGCAGGCGCGATCCTGCCGGACGTAACAACTCCAAGTTAAATCGAACGGAGCACCCAATTCAAGCCCACGGCGCACGATCTCGGCCTTTCGCAGCCCGATCAACGGCGTCTCGATTTCAATGTTCCCGGCGGCCGTGCCGGTGCTGATCACCTGGTTAAAAGCCTGGTAATATGCCGGCCGGCAATCGGGATAACCGGAGCTATCCTGCTCCACGGCGCCAATCAGGATTCGGGTAGCGCCGATCACCTCTGCCCAGCTCACCGCAACTGCCAGAAAATGCGCGTTGCGGAATGGAACATAAGTCACGGGAACCGAGCTGCCGATTTCGTTCAATGCCTCTGGCACCGCAACCGCGCTATCGGTGAGCGCGGAGCCGCCGATTGCGGCGAGCGCGTCATTGCGCACCGCCAGCCGCCGCTTGATGCCCAGCCGGTCACAAATGCCGTCAAACGCCTGCCGCTCGCGTCTTTCGGTGCGCTGGCCGTAGCTGACGTGCACCGCTGCCGCCTCGTGGTCGCGCGCTGCCAGCGCCGCGCAGACGCAGGAATCCATGCCTCCGCTGAGCAAAACCACCGCGCGCGTGCTCGCCGCACTCATCGCGTCAAGAATAAACGAAGAGCAAACGGATTGATGTGAAGCCGCGTAGGCAAAACCAGAACGCTGCAGCAAGACTAGCAAAGCAGGCAGCCGCTGTTGCAATTACGCTTTCGCCAGCGTGCGAAGCAGGTGAATTGCGGCTTGGACATCCGCGCTTTGAAACAGCCGGATAGCCGCGACTCCGGCTGCGCCTGCGGCAACGCACGACGCTGCGCTCTCAATCGTGATCCCGCCCAGGGCAAGCACCGGCATATGGTTTGGCGTGCGGTGGCAGATGCGGCGCAGCGCGTCAATACCCACGCCCGCCCGTTCGCCCTTGCCAAAGACCGGGCCAAAGACGGCGAAGTCCGCGCCTTCGGATTCGGCGAGCAGAACCTCGCCCGCGCTGTGACAGGAGACGGCGATGATGGGCTGAGGCCTGCCGGCACGACCAAATATGGCGCGAGCGTCGGCTGCTGAAAGCTCGCCTGATGCGCGGCTGCGAAGATGCACGCCGTCAGCGCCGCACGCAATTGCGATGTCGACGCGCGAGTTGACCAGCAGCCGGGTTCGGCTGCCCTCTTTGCGCGCGTCACAGATGTGGGCCATGCAGCGGGTCGCCAGCCGCTCAAGCTCGCGCGCGCTCAGGTCTTTTTCGCGCAATTGGATGTAGTCAACGCCGGCAAGCGCCGCGGCTTCAACCAGCCTCTCAACGGCGCTGGCTTTATCTGCCGGGGCAAGCTGATGGCGGTCAGTAATGCAATAGAGAAGCATTCAGCGGCGGGAAGCAGCCAGTTGCTCCACGCGCTGCAGGTCGTCTTCAGTGTCCACACCGACGGTATCGAATGGCGTTTCCGCCACCACGATGTCGATTCCATTCTGCAGAAAACGGAGCTGCTCAAGGCGCTCGGCACGCTCCAGTTCCGATTCATCGAGTGTGACGAAGCGGTCGAGCGCAGGTTTGCGGTAGGCGTAGAAGCCCAGATGCTTGAAGTAGCGCACGCCGCCGGCTCGTTCACGATCGAACGGAATGGCCGCGCGCGAAAAATAAAGAGCGCGGCCTCCGTGGTCGCAAACGACCTTGACCGCGTTGGGGTTGTTAACATCATGCGGCGCACAGGGAGTCTTCAATGTTCCGACCTGCACCGCCGGATCCGCCATTAACGCCACCAGTGTGTCAATGTGCTCCGGCCGGGTAAGCGGCTCATCTCCCTGGATGTTCAGGTAAACCTCGGCCTCGATGAGGTGGGCGACTTCATGCACGCGTTCGGTGCCGCTGCCATGGTCAGGCGAGGTGAGCGTTGCTTTCCAGCCATGGCGCGAGCAGGCCTGCATGATCTCATCGGAATCGGTGGCGATGATCACGTCGGCGAGCCGGTCGGATCGCCGTGCGGCTTCATAAACCCAGCCGACCATGGGCTTGCCGGCGATCTCACGCAGGGCTTTGCGTTTGAGCCGGGTTGAGCCCAGGCGCGCCGGAATCACGCCCACGGTTCTTGGCAAACTGACCATGCGCCCGCAGGATACCGGATCGTTACATGGCGGCCAAATGGTCACTCCCGACGTAACCTGCCGTGCCCGGCTACAAGAGTAAAATGAGCAGAGGGAACAAAAGACCCTCGAGCAGCATCCAAGTTGCTGAGACGAAGTGTCTCTCGGTTCCCACAGGCAATCATGAGATTTTCCAAAGCTTTTGCTGTTGTTCTGCTCTCCTGCGCAGCCTGCCTTGCGCAAAGCGGGACGCAATCGCCCGTTAACCCGCCGGAGCAGCAGCAGCCGCGCCCCAAGCTGCCTAGCGTTGATCCCAAGCAGCCGCCTGATAAGGCTGCGCCCGCGGCGCAGGCTGACGGCCAGCAGCCCTCTGCGAGCGATGCGACGCCCGCCGGCCCCGACCGCGCTGCCGCTTATTATCACTATGCGCAGGCGCACATTTACGAGGAGCTGGTTGCGCTATACCAGCGGCCGGAGTTTGCCACCAAAGCGATCGAAGAATACAAGCTCGCCATCCAGGCTGACCCGACTTCTGAGTTCTTGAACTCGTCGCTGGCTGAGCTTTACGCCAAGACCGGCCGCATCCGCGATGCCGTGACCGAGGCCCAGGACCTGATCAAGCGCGACCCCAACAATCTTGAGGCGCGCCGCCTGCTGGGCCGCATTTACCTGCGCAGCCTGGGCGATCCCTCATCGGGCAACTACCCGATGCAGGGGCAGACCATGTTGAAGCTGGCCATCGAGCAGTACGAGCAGATCGTGAAACTCGACCCGAAAAGTGTTGACGATCATCTGCTGCTGGGCCGCCTCTATAAGGCCAATAACGAGACGCCGAAAGCCGAAGCCGAGTTCAACAAGGCCGTGCAGTTGCAGCCGCAGTCTGAAGAAGCAGTCACCACCCTGGCCTTGCTGTATGACGATGAAGGACAGAACGAGAAGGCCGTTCAGATATTGACGGCGGTGCCGGAAGGCTCGCGCACTGCGAAGACCTACGCCGCCATGGGCTTTACTTATGAGCAGGCCAAGGACTACAAAGACGCGGTCACTGCGTACAAGAAGGCCGTCGATCTTGACCATGACAATCTCGACGCGGTACGCGGCCTGGCACAGAACCTGCTGAACAACGGCGATCCTGATGCCGCGCTGCAGCAGTATCGAGCGGTGGCCGAGGCCGACCCGCAGGATGCGCAAACCTACCTGCGCATCGCCGAGATCTATCGGCGCCAAGGCAAATTTGAGCAGGCGCTGGATTCGCTCAACAAGGCGGAAGCCATCGTGACCGATTCGCAGGAGATACCGTTCACGCGCTCGGAGATCTACGAGGCGCAAGGCCGCTACGACGAAGCGGCGCAGATCCTGCAGAAGCTCATCGAGAAGAGCACGAAGCCTGCTGGCGACTACAGCTCCTCAGAGCTGAATAACCTCTCCGTGTTTTACGAGCACCTGGGCAACATCTACAAGGAGCAAGGCAAGCTGCCGCAGGCCATTGAGGCGTATCGCAAAATCGTGACTATGGGGCCTGAGAATGCAGTGCGCGGCTACGATCTTGAGATTGAAGCTTACCGCGACCGCAAAGACTGGCAGCAGGCCACCAACGTGGCGCGTGAAGCCGTGCAGAAGCTGCCCGATAACCGCACCATGAAGCTGGTTTATGCCGGCGAATTGGCCGATATCGGCAAGGGCGATGAGGCAATCGCGACGGCAAAATCGTTGCTGAAGGGCAACGCCGATGACCGCGAAGTTCTGGTTGCGATGGCGCAGATTTATGACCGCCTCCGCCGCTGGAAAGATGCCGAAGACACGCTGGCCAAGGCGGCGCAACTCAGTGACAAGCCTGAAGACCGGCAATATGTGCAGTTCCTGCAGGCCGACACTTACGATCGCGAAAAGAAATACGACGAAGCCGAGCAGATCTTCCGCAAATTGCTGGCTGACGATCCGCACAACGGCGCGGTGTTGAACTACCTGGGCTACATGCTGGCGGACCGCGGCTTGCGCCTGGAAGAAGCCCTCAATTACGTCAAAAAGGCGATTGATCTGGAACCGCAGAACGGCGCCTACCTCGATTCGCTGGGCTGGATCTACTTCAAGATGGGCAACTATGACCTGGCGGAAGAAAACCTGCGAAAAGCCTCTGAGCGGATGAATGACGACCCCACCATCCAGGACCACCTCGGCGATCTTTACCAGAAGAAAGGCCAGCTCAAGCAGGCTGCGGCGCACTGGGAGCGCGCGCTGAACGAATGGCAGCGCTCAGTACCCGGCGATGTTGACCAGAACGATGTGGCCAAGACGCAGAGAAAGCTGGAATCGGCAAAGGTAAAGCTGGCCCAGGAGAACGCAGGCAAGCAGCAGTAGGCCTGCAGCTTGCAGAATTGCAGTTCAAGGCAAAGAGGGCCGTGAAACTCACGGCCTTTCTCTTGCGAATCGCCGATAATGCGGGGGCTCCGGTTCGGCAATCGCAAATCAGCACCTGCAAATCTAGAATGGCGCTATGGGTGCGCCTTATGCGTTCGGCGTGGAGCAGTCGCGAGGCCGGCGTCATGCTGAGCCGGCTCACGCCTACCGCGACGCCTTTCAGCGCGACCGCGATCGCGTGCTGCACTCACGCGCCTTTCGCCGGCTGGAAAATAAGACGCAGGTATTCACCCGCCGCTACTCTGATCACTTCCGCACGCGCCTGACCCACACCCTTGAAGCTGCCCAGATTGCGCGCACGGTGGCGCAGCAGCTTGGGCTCAACGAAGAGCTGGTTGAAGTGCTGGCGCTGGTGCACGACATTGGGCATCCCCCGTTTGGCCACGCCGGCGAGCGCGCGCTCGACGCCTGCATGCGCGAGCACGGGCTTTGGTTTGACCACAACCTGCACGCCTTGCGCATCGTGGAAAGCTTTGAGCACCGGTATGCCGCCTTTCCCGGGCTGAACCTGACGTTTGAAGTGAGGGAAGGCATCATCAAGCATTCACGCGACTGGTCAATCGACGAATACCCGGAACTGCGCGAGTACCTGCTCGATCAGCGGCCGCCGCTCGAAGCTCAGGTGATCGACCTGGCTGACGAGATTGCCTACACTACGGCCGATTTCGATGATGGGCTGGAATCGGGGCTGCTCGCGCTGGAGGAGATCCGCAGCCGTGTGCCATTGTTCGAATGCTTCTTCCGTATCGCGGAGCACGAATATCCCGGGGCGCGCGCGAAGCTGAAGTTCAATGAGGCAATCAAGCGCATGCTTGACCGCTTTGTCACCGATTTTATCGGCGAGACAGCGCGGCGCCTGCGTGAGAGGAAGATCGATTCAGTAGAAGCCGTGAGGCGCTCGCCCGAGCGCCTGGCCTCGCTGGGCGCCGAAGCTGAAGCCGAACGGCGCGAGTGCAAGCAGTTCCTTTACGAAAGGCTCTACTACCATACGCAGTTAATGCCGGAAAAGCAGCATGCCGAGCGCGTGATCACGGAGCTGTTCACGCACTGGGTCAACCATCCGGAGACGCTGCCGCGCGGCTATCGTGAAAAGGCCGGCGAGAGTGCGGCGCGCGTGGTTTGTGATTACATCGCGGGCATGACTGACAATTACATCCTGGCACAGTACGCTGCGGTGATCGCCGGCGAGTGAGCGGGACGCGCGCGATCTGTGGCTCGAGTGGAAGTTCTCGAACCACAGAAAGCTTCGCGGGATTTAGGGTTTAGTGCTGCGGCGGAGGGGGCAGTTCACGGCGCGGAGCGTTGTCGTAGTTGTTTCCGCCGCGGATACGCATGTCCTGGTTGGTGCGGAAGGTCAGCTCTGATTCAGCCGGCACCTTCACCTGATGGCCCTTGGTCAATACTTCGGCGCCCGCTCCAGCGGCACCGCCGGCCAGCGCGCCAATCAGCGCGCCTTTAGCGCCACCTGCTACGGCCCCGATCACGGTCCCGGCCAGTGCGCCGCCACCCACGTATTCGCCGGTGCGCTTGTTCTTGCCGAGGCCGGTGCCGTTGGAAGTGGTTGCGGCACTCTCCGCGTTGGCGTCGACCACGTAGGTGCGGCCGTTGGCGGTCAGCGAGCGCAGGTCGAGCGCAACCTCATCCTGGTTTTCACCCCGCACCAGCGTCAGCATGGCGCGCGAGCCGCGCGGAATCACCACGTTGCCGTTGGCGTCCAGCACGTCCTGGCTGACGGTGGCGGGATAATCGTGGCCCACGTCAGAAGCAGTAGAGTTGATGTCTTCATCCGTTCGGACTTTGACTTCAGTGCCGCTCTGCACAACTTCGCGGTCACGGCCGAAGCCGTTGCCGTAGTTGCCGCTCTGCGGATAATTCGGGTTTTGCGCGTTGCTGCCGTTTTGCTCGACGTACGCCGCCGGCGCCGCATACGGCTCGCCATTGCCGGGCATCGAGTAGTCGCCCGCGGCCGAGCGCAACCGCATCTGGCGATTGATGCGGAAGGTAAGCTGCGATTCAGCCGGAACTTTGACTTGGTGACCCTTGGTCAGCACCTGCGCGCCGGCGCCGGCCGCGCCGCCCGCAACTGCGCCGATCACTGCGCCCTTAGCGCCGCCTGCGATCGCGCCAATCACGGTGCCCGCCAGCGCGCCGCCACCCACGTATTCGCCGGTGCGCTTGTTCTTGCCGAGCCCGGTGCCGCTTGAGGTTGTCCCGGCGCTCTCCGGGTTCGCTTCGACCGTGTAGGTGCGGCCGTTGGCGGTGATGGAGCGAAGATCAAGCGCGACTTCGTCCTGGTTTTCGCCGCGAACCAGCGTCAGCATGGCGCGCGAGCCGCGCGCAATCGCCACGTTTCCGTTCGCGTCCAGCACGTCCTGGCTCACTACGGCAGGGTAGTCATGGCCCACGTCAGCAGCGGTGGCATTGATGGCTTCATCGGTGCGCACTTTCACTTCCGTGCCGCTCTGCAGCACGTCGCGCTGTGGCTGCGCCCATGCAAACACCGCAGGGGCGACCAACGCGATCAGCAGGGTTAAAGATCTTGATATCCGCATGCAACATCCTTCCGGGCGGGGGCGCTGGCTCTTCAGCAGTGGCCGCGACCAGACACGTACGCCCGCTCTTGCCAATTAAGTTTCGGCTTCCGTAAGTGGGAAGGGGCTGCCGCACGCGAGGTTGTCTGGCGCGATCAATCGGGCGAGGCGCACGCTGCCATTACAATCGACGGATTGAAGACGCTTCGAGCAATCTATGACCGCTACTCCAGCGCGATCTTCAAGGTGCTGGCGCCACTCGGGCTGTTCGGAGTTTTTGCGCTGGCTTTCATTGATTCAGCCGCGCTCGGAATGCCGCTTGACGCGGTGGTCGGCGCGTACGCGTATTCGGCGCGCACCAACCTGTTCGCGGTCGCCGGCTACCTAGCTCTTGCCGCTGCCGGATCGGCCCTGGGCAGCACCGTCATTTACCTGATCGGCAAAAAAGGCGGCGAAGCCGTGCTGCATGCTCGGATGTCGGCAGAGCGCATTGAGCGCATGCGCAGGCGCTTTGAGGAACGTGAGTTCGTCACTCTGCTGGTGACATCAATGCTGCCGCCGCCAACGCCGTTCAAGCTGTTCCTGATCTCTGCCGCCGCCTTTCAGATGGGCTACGCCCCTTTCCTGCTTTCGATCTTCATTGGCCGCGTTCTGCGATTCGCAATTCTCGCCTTGCTCGTCATTCGATTCGGGCCGCAGGTGGCAAATGCGATGGGCAGCTTGCTGCGAAGCCACCTGGTGCTGTCGCTGGCCGTGTTTGCCATTGGCGTAGTTGCGCTCACCGCATGGATGCTGGCCCGCAGGCGAACGCCGGCACGATAAAAAGGCTGCACAGATTGTGCAGCCCCCTTGTCAATCCCGATGCCGCTCTCAAGCTGAAAAGCGCTGCGCCAGGTTGCGGTTTAACGCGCCTGCAGCAAGCGGCAGGCTGAAGAACGCCGCGCTGAAAATCAAATCACTCGCCACCGTGCTCCTGAGGAACGGAATCGCCAGCGCATAGCAGGTGTAGAGCCCCGCCAGCGTGTGCGGGTAAAGCTCCGAACCGGCCCACACCGCGAAGTTGCTGACCACGAAAAACACCGCGCTCACGCCCAGCGAGCCCGCGAGGACGCGCGCAACGGTGGTGCGGCCCCGCAACCCCGTGCCCACCAGCAGCGCACCTGCGTACCACAGCCAGCCTATGAACGATGATGCATCGAGCCGCACGTGGTAAACCAGCAGGTTCAGCGCAACGTCGGAAGCAGCCAGTGCGGCCAGTGCGATCCACAGCCGCCGGCGCGGCTGCCTCGCCCCAAAGTACAGCAACGACGCGCCCACCGGCGTGAAGTTCCAAAGCCCGCAGGAAGCGCAGAAAGTAGTGAATGGGCCGTGCGGAACGAAGCGAAACAGAATGGCAAATGCAAGGTAGAGATAGGCGAGCATCAGGTCCTCTCGGCGGAGCCGTAACTCATCATTCTCATGCCTCGACGCCGCTGCGTCAACAATGCCGTTGCCGCGTGCGGGTTGCGCTTGGCGGCGGCGTGGAACGCGCAGTATAGAATGCTTGGTTTATGGCCGAAGGCTCGCTCAATCCGGGTCCGGTTCAGCCGCAGGAGCGCACCACGCCCTGGGCAGCAATCGGTTTTGGAGTGGTCTTCGTTGCCGTGGCCTTCGGCTTGATCTGGCTGCTGGCCACCAGCCGCAAAACTTCAGTGCAACAACCCAACCCCTATGCAGCGAAGTTGAACATCAGCGACCTGAAGTTGAGCACCGCGCAGAATTTTGTGGGCGCGAGCGTCATTTACGTCGATGGCCGCGTGATGAACAGCGGCAGCATGACGGTCGTGCATGCCACGGTGCAGGCCGAGTTTCGCGACGACATGAATCAGGTAGTGCTGCGCGAGCAGGTGCCTCTGATGCTGACGGCGCAGCGGCCCGGCTACTCAGATAGCGTTGACCTCGGACACGCGCCGCTGAAACCGGGCGAAACGCGCGAGTTTCGGCTGACTTTTGAAGGCGTGCCGGGATCGTGGAACCAGGCGTATCCCGACCTGCGCGTCTACCAGGTGACGACGCAGTGAGGCCACGCGCTTCTCGTGCGAAGGTTGGCGATGGTTGCGAGCGGCCGATTCGCGCGGCAGGAAAAACGAAAAATCAGAAACGAGAATGGGATTGCTTAGGTTCTCCACTGCGGGCGAATCTCACGGCGAAGCGCTGATTGCACTGGTCTCCGGCGTTCCCGCGGGCGTGCCGGCGGAGCAGGCATTTATCGATCGCGAACTGTGGCGCCGGCAGCAGGGATATGGCCGCGGCGGCCGCATGAAGATTGAGCACGATGCGGCACATTTTCTTTCCGGCGTGCGCCACGGCAGGACGATCGGCTCCCCCATCGCCATCCAGATTGCAAATCGTGACTGGCAGAACTGGCAGGAAGCGTTGCCGGTAGAGGCAGGCGACCAGGCGAAGCACAAGCCGGTGCAATCGCCGCGGCCCGGCCATGCCGACCTTGCCGGCGCGCTGAAATATAACTTCAAGGAAGCGCGCTACGTGCTGGAGCGGGCTTCGGCGCGCGAGTCGGCGGCGCGGGTGGCTGCCGGCGCGGTTTGCAAGCTCCTGCTGCGCGAACTCGGCATCGAAGTGCTCAGCCATGTGGTCACGGTGGGAGCGGCCAGCCTGGCTGACGCCGCGGTTGATTTCCAGAAGCTGCGCGAGCTGGCAGGCCGCGACGAGGTCCTGCTCAACTGCGCCGTTGCGGAAACCGAGCAGCACATGAAGGAAGAAGTGGATCGCGCGCTGCGCACCGGCGATACCGTGGGCGGCGTCTTTGAAGTGGTGGCGCATGGCGTTCCGCCGGGGCTAGGAACCTATGCCAACTGGGATGAGCGGCTTGATGCGCGGCTCGCCGGCGCAGTGATGTCGCTGCAAGCCGTCAAAGCAGTCGAGATCGGCCGCGGAGTGGCAGCGGCGTTTGCGCCGGGATCGAGTGTGCAGGATGAAATCGGCTACAACGACGAGCAGCAGGGCGGGTTTACGGGCTTTACGCGAAAATCGAACCGCGCGGGTGGAATCGAAGGCGGCGTCTCGAATGGCGAAGAAGTTGTGGTGCGCGGGTATTTGAAACCGATTTCAACCCTGCGGCGGCCGCTCGGATCGGTTGACTTCGCCACGCGCCAGCCGGTGAAGGCAGCGTACGAGCGCTCCGATGTCTGCGTGGTGCCGGCGGCGGGCGTCGCCGCTGAAGCCATGGTTGCATTCGTGCTCGCGCGCGAGGCGCTCAACAAGTTCGGCGGCGACTCATTGGGAGAAATGAAGCGGAATTTCGAAAGCTATCTGCAGCAGCTCAAGGGCTATTAAGCGACGGAGCCGCACGGAAATAAACGGACCAGGATTACGCAATCGCTCGCAATGATTTATCCCATCGTAAAACTTGGCGACCCCGTCCTCAAGAAGAAGGCGAAGCCGGTAACAGAATTCACCCACGCGCGGAAGGCGCTGGTGAAGAAATGTTCGAATCGATGTACGCGGCGCACGGCATTGGCCTGGCGGCGCCGCAGATTGGCATATCAAAGCGGCTCGCGGTCATTGACGTGAGCTTCAAGGAGGATCCGGGCGCAAAGCTGGTGATTGCCAATCCCGAGATCATCCACAAGGAAGGGAAGCAGCGCGAGTCGGAAGGCTGCCTGAGCATCCCCGAGTTTCGCGAGAACGTGAGCCGCGCACGAATGGTGCGCGTTCGTGCACAGGACGTGGAAGGTGCATGGTTCGAAGCCGAAGGCGAAGGCCTGCTGGCGCGCGCGTTCCAACACGAAATCGATCACCTTGACGGCAAGCTCTACATCCGCCACCTGAGCGCATTGAAGCGTGACCTAATCTTGCGCAAAGTCAAAAAGCTGCAGAAGGCGGGAGAGTGGAAGTGATGATGCGCCCTGCGGCTGCGAACTGCACGGTTCGCGCACCATGGTTTCGCGCTTGATGCCCGCAATCGAGGCTATGAACCTGGTTTTTTGCGGCACCCCTGACTTTGCTGTCCCCACCTTGCGCCGCCTGGCGGAGTGCTTCAGCGTGAAGTTGGTGGTGACCCAGCCTGACCGGCCCAGCGGACGCGGCATGGAAGTGATTGCCACGCCGGTGAAGCGCCTTGCCCAGGAACTCGGAATTCCCGTAACCCAGCCTCTGACGATCAAGAACAATAAGGATTTTCGTGCGCAGCTTGAGGCAGTGAAGCCGGAAGCGATCGTCGTCGTCGCGTACGGGCGCATCATTCCCCAGTGGATGATCGATCTGCCGTGGCTTGGAAATGTGAATGCGCATGCATCGCTGTTGCCGAAATATCGGGGAGCGGCGCCGATCCAGTGGGCCATTGCAAACGGCGAAAGCGTGACCGGCATTACGACCATGAAAATTGATGCCGGCCTGGATACCGGGCCAATGCTGCTGCGCCGCCAAACAGCAATTCTTCCCGACGAGACGGCGATCACGTTAACGGCGCGGCTGGCCGGCCTTGCTGCAGAGCTCATAGTTGCGACGCTGCGCGGCCTGAACGCTGGCAGCATCGTCCCGCAGCCGCAGGATGATTCCCTGGCGACGCTCGCACCGTTGCTGAAGAAGGAAGATGGCGTCATTGATTTCAGCCGGAGCGCGCGTGAAACCTATAATCGCTTTCGCGGTTTTCAGCCCTGGCCAGGTGCGTACACATCATTTCGCGGCAAGAACGTGAGAATCGCGGCAATGAAGCCTGCCGAAAACCATCTCCAGCTTGCGCCCGGCGAAGTCGCTGCCGAACGAGATCGCGTGCTCATTGGATGCGGCGAGGCTACGGCAATCGAAGTATTGGAAGTTCAGCCGGAAAGCCGCAAGGCAATTTCAGCGGGTGAGTTTGTACGAGGCGCCCGGATTCAGGCGCGCGATCGGTTCGGCAGCTAGCCGGCGTTGTTTCAGCAACAAAATCACACTTCAATGGCGATCTCTCCTGCGCGCGCGGCTGCGTTTGACGTTTTGCTCCGGGTCGAGCACGGCGCCTACGCCGTCGAGCTGCTGCACTCGGAGCGGCTGGAGGAACTCGTCGCTGCTGACCTCGGCCTGGCCACCGAGATCGTCATGGGCGTGGAGCGTTGGCGCTCGCGGCTTGACGCTGCGCTCTCCGAGAACCTCAGCGTCGCTATTGCGAAGCTCGATCCTGAAGTTTTGCTCGCGCTGCGCATGGGCGCCTACCAGCTCATGTTTCTGGAGCGCGTGCCGGCGCATGCTTCGATCAACGAGTCAGTGGAACTGGTCAAGCGCGCGAGAAAACGGTCCGCTGCAGGGCTGGTAAATGCCGTGCTGCGCAAGATCGCAGCGGCGCGTACGGTATCGCGAGGCGGCCAAATCCTGAGCAGCGCTGGTCGTGGCACGGGTTCAGGGTTGCCGCTCCGCGCCCCGGTCGAGGGAAAATTCGACGCGCGCGAGCTCGCGCGCACGT
Source organism: Terriglobia bacterium (assembly GCA_021323935.1). GTDB lineage: Bacteria > Acidobacteriota > Terriglobia > Terriglobales > Acidobacteriaceae > JAFAIN01. The sequence goes on from JAJPJZ010000378.1 coordinate 25,370, forward strand.
TCGCTCACCCGGAGTGGCTGGTTGAGCGCTGGAGCGCGAATTACGGGCCGGAGCATGCGCGGCTGATCTGCGAATTCGGACAGCAAGTGCCCGAGGCCGTGTTGCGACTGCCGGACAAGCCTGAGGCCGCCGCCGAGATCGAGCATGAGCTCGGCGCCAAGGGCATCGAGCTTGCACCGGGGAGGCTGATGCGCTCAGCGCGCCGAGTGGTCTCGGGTGACGTCACTAAGTGCCTGGCGGTAGCGGAGCGGCGAGCCGCAATTCAAGATGAAGCTTCGCAACTGGTCGCCGCGCTGGTCGTGCGCGGGCGGCGCATTCTCGATTGCTGCGCTGCTCCGGGAGGCAAGACGGCTGCAATCGCCGACAGCAATCCTGATTCGCAAATCGTCGCCGTCGATGTTCATGAGCACCGTGTAAGGCTGCTGCGCAAGCTGGTCGCGAAGCCGAACGTCTCGTGCCTGCACGACGATATCCGCCACATGCCGCGCGCGAAGCTCTTCGATCGGGTGTTGGTCGATGCTCCCTGCTCGGGCACCGGCACGCTGGGGAGGAATCCCGAAATCAAGTGGCGCATTCAGCCGAGCGACTTGTCTGACTTGCAGGCTCGCCAGCAAGAAATTCTGGCAGCCGCAGCCGGGCACCTTGAACCTGGAGGCCGGCTGATTTACGCCACGTGCTCGCTCGAACCTGAAGAAGGGGAGCAGGTGGTTGCGCGCCTGCTGGATCACCACACAGATTTAAAGCTGCTGGAGATGGCCACGGAATTGGAGGAGTTACGCAAGGCCGGCGCACTCTCGTGGCCTGATATCGTGTCGCTTGTGCACGGCAGTTTCCTGCGCACCGTGCCGGGCCTTCATCCCTGCGACGGATTTTTCGCCGCGGTGCTGGTTCGCCCCGCCGATTGAACCAGCAGGAGCAAACGTAAACTGATAAACGACGCCTGCAAATAATCAGGCGACCCGACGGTCGCCTGAGGTGGAATGAGAAAAAGAATTTGTTACGCGGTGGCCGGGCCGGGTGCAATTCCAGGCTGGCGGCCGGGTTCCGGACGCAGCACCTTTTGCACTTCGTCGCTGCTGCCGCCCGACTTGGGCTTCGCCGGAAGCTCACGGCCTTCGACGATGGCCTGGATCTCAATCGCATCGAGCACTTCGCGCTCCAGCAACGCCTTCGCCATCCGTTCCATCATGTCCTTGCGGGTTGAAAGGATATCAACCGCTGACTTGTAGGCGGAATCGACGAAGCGGTGCACTTCGCGGTCGATCTCTTCAGCGGTGCGCTCGCTGAAGTCGCGGTGCTGATTGATCTCGCGGCCCAGGAAGATCTGCTCTTCCTTCTTGCCGAACGTGATCGGCCCGAGGCTCGACATGCCGAACTCGCAAACCATCTTGCGCGCGAGTTCCGTGGCCTGCTCAATGTCGTTGCCGGCGCCGGTCGTCATTGTGTTCAGGAAGATTTCTTCCGCGCACCGGCCGCCCATCATGATGGCCAGGCGGGTTTCCAGGTAGTCGCGCGTGTAGGTGTGCTTGTCGTCGAGCGGCAACTGCATCGTGACGCCCAGCGCCATGCCGCGCGGAATGATCGTGACTTTATGCAGCGGGTCAGAGTGCTCGCGCATGGCGGCGACCAGGGCGTGGCCGGCTTCGTGATACGCCGTGACCTTCTTCTCCTCGTCGCTGAGCAGCATGCTCTTGCGCTCTGCGCCCATCAGCACTTTGTCCTTGGCCAGCTCGAAATCGAGCATCATGACCGATTTGCGGTTCTGCCGCGCAGCGTTCAGGGCGGCTTCGTTGACCATGTTGGCCAGGTCAGCGCCGCTGAAGCCGGGTGTTCCGCGCGCCAGGACTGACAAATCCACGTCATCGTTCAACGGGATCTTGCGGGTGTGAACGCGCAGGATTTCCTCGCGGCCGCGCACGTCAGGCCGGGCCACGACTACGCGCCGGTCAAAGCGGCCGGGGCGCAGCAACGCCGGATCGAGCACGTCAGGACGGTTGGTGGCGGCAATCAGAATGACGCCGTCGTTCGATTCAAACCCATCCATCTCGACGAGCAGTTGGTTGAGCGTCTGCTCGCGCTCGTCGTGCCCGCCGCCGAGGCCGGCGCCGCGATGGCGGCCGACCGCGTCAATTTCATCGATGAAGATGATGCAGGGAGCGTTCTTCTTGCCCTGCTCAAACAGGTCGCGTACGCGGCTTGCGCCCACGCCCACGAACATCTCAACAAAATCAGAACCGGAGATCGAGAAGAACGGAACGTTAGCCTCGCCGGCCACGGCGCGCGCCAGCAGCGTCTTGCCGGTTCCGGGAGGGCCGACCAGCAGCACGCCTTTCGGGATGCGGCCGCCGAGCTTCTGGAATTTTTGCGCTTCGCGCAGGAATTCGATGATCTCCTTGAGCTCTTCCTTGGCTTCATCCACGCCGGCCACGTCCTTGAACGTGACCTTCTTTTGCTGCATCGAGAGCAGGCGGGCGCGGCTCTTGCCGAAGCTCAAAGCCTTGTTTCCGCCGGTCTGCATCTGGCGGATCATGAAAAACCACAGCGCCGCGATCAGCAGGATGGGGCCAAAGTTGATGATCCACGTAGGCCAGCTTCCACCGTTGGCATCACGAACCGTGACGTTGACGCCATGGTCCTGCAGCGTCTTGTACATGTCGGGATAATTGGCCGGCACGGTCGTGCGAAACGATTCTTTCTTGTCGCGGAACTTGCCCGATACGTCGCTGCCCGTAATCGTGACGCTCTCCACCGAGTTCTGGTTCACGTCATTCAAAAACTGGGTGAAGTTGATCGCGGTTTCGTGGTTCCCCGCGCTCCCGGCCCGCACCACCTGCCACAGCAGAACTGCTGAGACCGCGATGACCAGCCAGAAGACGATGGTCTTGACCGTTGAATTCACTTGAAGAAGCTCCTCTACTGCTAACGCGTGCGGCAGCAAATTTGTTCCGCTGCCGCAATGCCATGCTCGAGGCGATGGCAACCGATCCAATACTTAGATGCGCCAAGCCGTGGCCGGATTTGGCGTATCCAAGTGATTGTACCTGTTTTGCTGTTGCCCGGGCATCCCTGCTACCCGGCCCTGTGACTTTCGTGTGACCGAAAGTACAGTCGCAACACTTTAGACGTTTTGCGCCGTCGAGAGTTTCAGGTATTCCCCATACAAAAGCGACTGAAAGCCCTAACTTTACGGCTCAGGCGGGGCGGCGCATCGCCTAAGCACGAGTTGAGTGCCATTTTCGGCCATGCTCAGCCCGAAGCTGGCCGGCAGGGAAGTGCTTGAGCTTCCGCCCAGGATCGCGAGCCGCGCCGCCTCCAGGTGCCGGAAATCCAGTGGGACGAAATCACGGAGGCCGAACTCTACTGCACGGCGTTGTTCGCTCACCTGGAGTTGCCGAAATCGCGGCAGGTCGAAGCCCCAGCTCATTCCGTCAGGAACAACGTGCCGTTCGCCGGCGCACTGCCGCCAGCAATGCGCGGCATGCTCATCCCAAAATTGTTGTTCACCGCGGGCCAGCTCGGCGGTGGCGCCCAGCAACGCGGCAATTCCGGGCTGGAAGTCGCGCTCCAGCAGCGGCAGCAGCTCATGGCGGATGCGATTGCGGGTAAAGCTGCAATCGGCATTGCTGCGGTCTTCGCGCCAAACCTGCGAAAGCGACTGCAGATATTCGCGTAGTGCCTGCCGGCGTTCGCCGAGCAGCGGACGCACCAGCTTGCCCTGACCGAGCTCGACCAGCGGATAAATGCCGGCAAGTCCGCGCGTCCAGGCGCCGCGCAGCAGCTTAAGCAACACGGTTTCGGCCTGGTCATCGAGGCTATGGGCGGTCGCGACGCAGTTCAGCCTTTGCTCAGAAGCGATCTCGGCAAATGCATTGAAGCGCAAGTGACGCCCGGCGGCCTCGACGCTCAGGCTGCGAGTTTCGGAAAGCTGCCGCGCGTCGGCGCACCTGGCGTGAGCTTCGAGGCCGAAGCGATGCGCCATTTCCAGCACAAAAGCTTCATCGCCGTCCGACTCGGCCCCGCGCAGGCAGTGGTTCACGTGGATGACGCAAAGCACAATGCCCAGCGTGCAGCGCAATTCAAGCAACAATCGCAGCAGCGCAACTGAATCGGCGCCGCCCGAGACCGCTACGCCGACGCGGTCGCCTGCGCGCATGAGTTCGTGCTCGCCGATATAGCGGAGAACGCGGTCTTCGAGCGAGTTCTGCGATCGCGCCACGGCTTAATGAAGCCACAGGCCATTGCCCATAAGCAACAAGGACGTCAGTTTCGCGTGCTCGATTTCAAGTTGCGCGCCGGTGCGGCGGGTGCAGAAAGGCGAGGGTTCGCGTTCGCAACCGCTTGTTCCATCTCCAGGAGCTGCTTTTTTCGCTTCACGCCCCAGCGATAGCCGGCCAGCGCTCCATCACTGCGCACCACGCGATGGCAGGGAATGGCCAGCGCCACATTGTTGCCGGCACAGGCGCGAGCGACAGCACGATGAGAGCCGGGCGCGCCGATGGCGCGCGCCACCTCGGCGTAGGAACGCGTCTGGCCGGCGGGAATCCGGCACAGCTCGCGATAAACGCGCCGTTGAAACACCGACGCGCGGATATGCAGAGGAAGATCGAGCGCCGGCGCTTCGCCCTTCAAGTAGCCAAGCAGTGCGGCCGTGAATGGCGCCACCGCGGCCCCATCGCGTAAGAGGCGGGCGCGGCGGAACTCTCCACGCAGCTCGGCTTCCAGGTTTTGCTGTGACTCGCCGAACGCGATCCGGCACACGCCTTTTCTCGTCGCAGCGACCAGCAACATGCCCAGCGGCGTCGAGACGATTTCGTAGCGGATCTGCTGCCCTGGCGCGCCATCGCGGTAGGCCGCCGGCGTCATGCCCAGCCGCCGCTGAACGCCTTCATAAACCGCACGGCTCGACCCGTAGCCTGATTCGTAGGTTGCATCAACCACCGTTCGGCCGATGCCGAGGTTCAGCTTGAATGCTGCCATGCGCCGCGCTTCCGCGTATTCGCGGAGCGACACTCCGAGGAGGCGGCGGAAGATGCGGTTCAGTTTGGGCGCAGCCACACCCAGCGACGCTTCCAGCGCGGGGAAGCTCACACCGGCGTCAAGGTTGCGCTCGATGTAGTCGGAGGCGCGGCGCAGCAAAGCTGCTTCGGCCGAATCCTGGTTCGCGGGCTGGTTGGGCCTGCAGCGGCGGCAAGGCCTGAAGCCGGCGCGTTCTGCAGACTCGGGGTCAGGGAAAAA
>JAJPJZ010000356.1 GCA_021323935.1 Terriglobia bacterium
AAGGCCGGCCCGCGCACGGCGGGGTCTTGGAGCGAGCCGCCCGACGGAGTAACTGCCGAGAAAGCGATTGAGGCGAAGCTGACCCTGCCCCGCAGGCCCAAAAAAGGCTTCAGCTCCTGCGCGCCGTTCTCAACAAATCCCACCGGCTTCGAAACTTATCGCAGCGTCCTCCCGCCTGCCCCGGCTGCAGCCGCGGGTGCAGATAGACCTCGTTCGTGGCCGGCAATTCGGCAAACGGGATGATGTACCAGGCGTCCTCGGGCACGAGCAGCGCCGCCAGGTAATCGAACTCGTGCGGCTGGTAATGCGTCGTGCCTCCCGCCTTCATTAAGCTGACGGCATAAATCAAATTTTTATGGTGCGCCGTGCATCGCACCTGCACTTTGTAAAGGTCATAGATCTCCGGCGTAATCGCGATCTGATCAAACGGCAGGCTGTCACCGTAGGGTTTAGCGCTTCGGATGCCGTTTTTCCCGGCCATGTACATATAGGCCAGTTCCGCCATTTCACCCTCCGCCTTCGTATTCCGCTTCCGAATCCCGCGCCCGATGTTGCGATCACGTTTCCTTTCCCGGTTGTCAGCCGCCGCCGAGATGCTGATGCCGCCCTCTTTGTCCCGGCTCGCAGACCCACCTGAGACGCGCCGCAACTCCGCTTCGCGCCGCCGCTCGGCGAAAAGCTCCTGGAGCTGGCGCAAGACCTCGGCGTACTCCTCATCGTTCCGGATCATCGGTACCCTTCACTCCACAGTATGGGCACGAGACACGTCGGGAGCAAATCTGGCGGATGCTGGGGTGCGACGGAGAATTTAGGGCTGGCTTACTACTGCTGCGCCGGCGCTTGCGCCGTCAGGGTGACGTTGGCGGCTACGGCGGGATTGGGCATGGGGAAGACGCCGGCCTGGCGAGCTTCAGAAACCGAGATGCGGGTGATTTGCGAAGGCGCGTACCGGGCCAGCGCGTCGTTGGCGGCGTGCACGGCGGCCTCAAAGTTGTCGCGACCGGTCAGCACAGTATCGATGTAGAGATACTTGTTGCTGCGTTCCATGGTGCGCACACCAACCAGCGCGTGGCCGGGGATCAGGATGATGACCGGGTCCATGGCCAGGTTCTCGAACATCGAAGCGTACGTGACCACGCCGTCAATGCAGTTCGCTGAAACCGAACGCAGCGACTCATGCGGCATGCGGATGCGTTCGCTGACGTCGGTTCGCGCGCCGAACGTGATCGAGCTTTTCACGTACGAGAGGCCTTTTTCCTGCAGCGCGCGGTAGATGGCTTTGGCCTGCTCGTAGGTCGATTGTTCCTGCTCGGCGGGCGTCTTCCAGGTTTCGTACCCGGGCAGGCGGCGGCCGGCGACAAACTCTTTGGCGCGCGCCAGCAGCTCCTCCACGTCCGGATCGTGCGGCGTCACCCAGGAAGCGATGTAGCGGCCAAACTTGAAGCCGTCGCCCCAGTACATATCGTCAACCGAGCGCAACCTGACGGGCACGGTGTTTTCGAAGACCGTTTTGCCGTTCATGTCGGTCGCGGTTACCAGCGCCGTGGCCGCGGCAATCTCGGTGTTCGAATAAAAGCGCGGCAGGAAGCTCGGGGCAAAAAGAAATTTGTGCGTCTCACCCGCCGGGATCTCAACCGTCTGGATCTCAGGATCGCTCCAGCCCGGCACCTGGACGAACACGCGTTCGGTCAGGTCGTCGGCCGTGGGATTGGAAACCTCAACCGAAATGGTGCCGGTGTTGCGGTCCGAGGGGCGCTGCAGCGACGCGTAATTGGCAAACGCCGGGAAAATTTCGCCATTCACGCCCGCTTCAATGTTGTAGCTCGGCAGGATATGGCGATGCGCCAGTAGCGTGACCGAAGCGGGCGAAGTCTTATCGGCTGCGTCGTTGGCGTTGTTGCCGCCGGAAACGCCATCGGCGCGCAAACCGGGCGCAAGCAGCGCCACGCTCAATGCGATGCGAAGCGCGCGCAGCCAGGTCGGCGAAGATGGCGATGTGCCGGGCACTTCCGTAAGATTAGCCGTGTGAGCGGCAACATCAATCGAGCGTAATACTTAGCCGGTTACTTTAGGGAACTAAGGTCATCGGCCGGTTGGAACACAAGCATTGTTGCCGATTTCGGTTCCGGCGCGCCAACGCGCAGCGATACCAGACGCGATGATGCAGCCGTTCGCGGCAACACCGGCGCGGCAAATGCTGAGCGTGATCTCGTTTGCGGTCGGCATCGCGCGACACGCACCCGGGGGGCGCGCCACACATGGGGATCGAGCCCAGTGCTTGCGCTGTTTGGCGATTTTCCACGTCGAGCGCGCTCAATAGGCAGCCGCGCGCGATGGCTCCCGGACTGCTACCGCGGGCCACAAGCCCTAACCGGCTCGCTCCATTTCCGGCCCCGGGAATGGCCGGCGAGCGGGAAATACGACTGCAACAGTCGCCATTTCGTAACCCATTCACTGCGTGAGACTTGCTGCCCAGGTGCCGTCCGGCGCCGCCCGCTGTTACGGGTTGCGTTTCCGTTTGTGAAACATCTAAAATCAATGTGCGACCAATTCGGTCGTATTTGCGCGGGCGGGCCATGCTGAAGCTGACCAAGAAAGCTGACTACGGGCTGATCGCGATGCGCCATCTGGCGCAGAACGCCGATCACGGCTCGGTCAGCGCCAAGGACCTGGCAGATTCTTACGGCATTCCGCAGGAGGCGCTGGCCAAGATCCTGCAGCGGCTGGCCAAGGCGGGTCTGGTCAAGAGCATGCATGGGACCCGCGGCGGCTACACGCTCTCGCGCGGGCCGCAGCAGATTTCGGCTCTCGAAGTGATTGTGGCGATCGATGGCCCGCTGTTCATGACGTCGTGCTTCAGCGATCGCAACTGCGAGCAGACCGACCGCTGCACAGTGCGCGAGCCGCTGAGGAAAGTGGGCGAGAGCATTCAGCAGGTGCTGAGCCGGCTGACGATTTCAGAGATGGCCGAAGCCCCGCCTGAAGGCGGGGAGCCCGGCAAGGAAGATTTTGTGAAACTGGGCGCCATGAGTGCCCAACCTGTTTAGCTGTTTAGCCGCATAGCAAGCGCGAGCGCCAGAACGCGAGGAGACGTGAGGAAAAGATGAGCACTATGACGAGTGATGTTGTCGCCGGCGGTGGCACCGCCGTTGCCCAGAAGCCTTCCGAGGTCAGCTCGGCAAACGTGACCCTGCCGATTTACATGGATAACCACGCCACCACGCCGGTCGATCCGCGCGTGCTGGAAGAGATGCTGCCGTATTTCACCGACCGCTTCGGCAATTCCGCCAGCCGCAACCACTCTTTCGGCTGGACGGCGGAGCAGGGCGTGGAGCAGGCGCGCGAGCGCATCGCCAGGCTCGTTGGCGCTACCCCCAAGGAGATCGTCTTTACCTCAGGCGCCACTGAAAGCGACAACCTGGCGATCAAGGGCGTCGCCGAGATGTACCGCGAGAAGGGCAATCACATCATCACGGCTGTCACCGAGCACAAGGCAGTGCTCGATACCTGTAAGCGCCTGGAGAAATACGGCTATCGCGTCACCTACCTGCCGGTGCAGAAAGATGGCCTCATCGACCTCGACGACCTGAAGCGCGCCATGGACGAGAAGACCATCCTGGTGACGATCATGGCGGCGAACAATGAAATTGGCGTGCTGCAGCCGGTGGCCGAAATCGGCAAGCTGTGTCACGAGCGCGGCGTGCTGTTCCATACCGATGCCACGCAGGCGGTGGGCAAAGTACCGATTGACGTGCAGAAGATGAACATCGACGTCATGTCAATTTCCGCCCACAAAATGTATGGGCCGAAGGGGGTTGGGGCGCTGTACGTGCGGCGCAAGAACCCGCGGGTGCAGTTGGCGGCCATTATTGATGGCGGCGGCCACGAGCGCGGCATGCGGTCAGGCACGCTAAACGTTCCAGGCATCGTCGGCCTCGGCAAGGCATGCGCGATTGCGCAGGAAGAGATGCCGCAGGAGATGAAGCGGCTTGCCGGGCTGCGCGACCGGCTGAAAGACCGCATCATGGGCCGGCTGGATGAGGTGTTCATCAACGGATCGATGGAGCACCGGCTGCCCAACAACATCAACATCAGCTTTGCCTACGTGGAAGGCGAATCGCTGCTGATGGGCATTAACGATATCGCCGTATCGAGCGGCTCGGCCTGCACTTCAGCGACGCTCGAGCCTTCCTACGTGCTGAAGGCGCTGGGCACCGGCGACGAGCTGGCGCACAGCTCGATCCGCTTCGGCATTGGCCGCTTCAACACGGAGGCGGAAGTGGATTACGTGGCTGACCGCGTGGTTGAGACGGTGAATCGGCTGCGCGAGCTTTCGCCTCTATATGAGATGGCGAAGGAAGGCATTGACCTGGCCAGCGTGAAGTGGGCGGCCGAGTAGCTGAACAGCGGCAACGATTCTGGAATAGGAGAACGGAGAACCATGGCTTATAGCGACAAAGTAATTGACCACTACAACAATCCGCGCAACGTGGGTTCACTCGACAAGAGCTCGCCTGAGGTGGGCACCGGCCTGGTGGGCGCGCCGGAGTGCGGTGACGTCATGAAGCTGCAGATCAAGGTGAACCGCGAGACGCAGGTCATTGAAGAAGCCAAGTTCAAGACCTTTGGCTGCGGCTCGGCGATTGCATCTTCGTCGCTGGCGACGGAGTGGGTGAAGGGCAAGACCGTCGACGAGGCGCTGTCAATCAAGAACACCGACATCGTGCGCGAGCTTTCACTGCCGCCGGTCAAGATCCACTGTTCGGTGCTGGCCGAAGACGCAATTCGCGCCGCCATCCGCGACTGGAAGACCAAGCAGGAGCAGACGGCGAGCAAGCCGGTCGAAACCAAGGCGTAATAGCGGGGAATTGAGCCGCGGGCGCAGACCTATGGGCCCGCTGCGACTTTCCCAGTTCTTAGTTTATGGCTGATCCGGTAAAACTCGCGATGACGAAGGCGGCGAACGGCAACGGCAACACCGCTGTTGCCGACGCGCCCGCGCCCGGCACGAAAGCGAAGGGCATCCAGGTGACGGACCGGGCGCTCGATCGCGTTCGCATTGCGATGCAGAAAGAAGGCATTTCGCCGGCAGAGGGCGGCTTGCGGCTGGGGGTGCAGGGCGGCGGGTGTTCGGGGCTGACTTACAACATCCGCTTCGATTCGCAGCCGCGGGAGCGCGACCGCATTTTTCAGTTTGGCGAAGTGCGCGTGTTTGTCGATCCCAAGTCGTACATCTACCTGCATGGCATGATCCTCGACTGGGAAGACACGCTGATTAAGCAGGGCTTCAACTTCATCAATCCGAATTCACAGAAGTCCTGCGGCTGCGGAACGTCGTTCAGCGGGTAGCGGACGGCCGCATCAGCCGCGCGAATTCGTAAGCCGCCGCGATCCCGAAGTCAGCCACTCAGCAATCCGGCGATTCAGCACAATGGCAACTGAGTTGACAACCCGCGATGTAGCTGCGCCCGCCCAGTGCTGGTCATGCGGCGACATGCGCGCGGCGCACTTCTGCGAGTCCTGCGGCAAGGTGCAGCCGCCGGCGCCGACGGATTATTTCAGCTACTTTGGCCTGCCGCGAAAATTGAATATCGATACCGCGCAGCTTGAGCGCGAGTTCTACCGGCTTTCACGCAAGCTGCACCCTGACCTGTACGCCCGCGCCTCAGAGCAGGAGCAGGAGTGGAGCACGGAGCGCAGCTCGCTGCTCAACGACGCTTACCGCACACTGCGCGATCCGGTGGCCCGCACCGAGTACCTGCTGAAGCTCGAAGGGGTGCAGTTGGAGGAGCAGTCAAAGGCCGCGACCGACCGCGCGCGCGAAAGCGGCGGAGAGAAGAAGCAGGTGGTCCCGCCGGAGCTGCTGGAAGAAGTGTTCGAACTGAACATGCAACTGCAGGAATTGAAGCTGTCGAAGCAGATGGGCGAAGCGGCTGACGAGCGGGTCGTGCGTGATCTCACTGCGGCGAAGCAAGGCTTTGAAGCGCGCTTGAGCGGCCTGGACCAGCGGCTGCAGCAGACCTGGGCGGCGTGGGATGAACGCTCCGGGCAACGCCACGAAGGCGATGCGGAATCGCGCAAGGCGCTCGAAGCGATGGTGGAAGTATTGAATACGCGGTCTTACATCCGCAACCTGGTGCGCGACGTCAACGCGGCGCTGGAAGCGTAGCCGTGATTGCAGCGAAGATGGTGACGTCTTCATAGGTAGCGCCGGGCCATGACAGTTGGGTAGTGGGCGACGAGCCCGATGTTTCGACTCATTTGATGGGAGCCGCGCAGTACGCGAACAAGTAATGGCAGAAGCTGAACGCATTGTCGGAATTGACCTGGGCACGACGAATTCTCTGGTAGCGTACATGGAGCCGGAGTCGGCGCATGGCCCGGGCGCGGCCGGCCGGCCGGTGGTGATTCCCGGAGAAGACGGCGCGAACCTGGTGCCTTCGCTGGTTGCGCTCGATGGGTCGGGTGAGATCATCGTGGGCAACGCCGCGCGCAGCCACCTGATCGAGACGCCTGATCGCGCCGTTTATTCCATTAAGCGGTTGATGGGCCGCGGCGTCGAAGACGTTCAGGACGAGTTGAAGCTGTTTCCATTCCGCCTGGCCGGCGACATGGCGCCCGGCGAAGTGCTGCGCATTAAGCTGGGCGAGCGCGATTTCACTCCGCCTGAAATTTCAGCTTTCATCCTGCGCCAGCTACGCCGCAACGCCGAGCGGTTTTTCGGAGCGCCGGTGCGCAAAGCGGTGATCACGGTGCCGGCGTACTTCAACGACGCGCAGCGCCAGGCCACGAAAGATGCGGGGCGCATTGCCGGGCTCGAAGTGCTGCGCCTGGTCAATGAGCCTACGGCTGCCGCGCTCGCGTACGGGCTGGATAAAAAACGTGAAGGCATCGTGGCGGTATACGACCTCGGCGGCGGCACGTTCGATATTTCAATCCTCAAGCTGCAGGACGGCATTTTCGAAGTGATCGCCACCAATGGCGACACCCATTTGGGCGGCGATGATATCGATAACCTGCTGATTACGATCGCGCTCGATGACATCCGCGGAGACATGAACATTGACCTTGCCCGCAACGGCGAGGCGGTGCAGGCCATCCGCAAAGCCGTGATTGAGGCAAAGATTGCGTTGTCGTCGGAGCAGCGCGCCACCATCGAGTGCGAACTGCCGGGCGGCCGGCATTACCGGCGGCAAATTACGCGCGAGCAGTTTGAGCAGTTGATTGCACCTATCATTCAGCGCACCGCCGGTCCATGCCGGCAGGCGCTGGCGGATGCCGGCCTGAAGCCGGAGCAGGTGGATGAGGTGGCCCTGGTGGGCGGCTCGACGCGCATTCCGCGCGTGCGCCAACTGGTGCGCGAACTGTTCAAACGCGAGCCGCACAGCGAGTTGAATCCTGATGAAGTGGTGGCGCTCGGCGCGGCAGTGCAGGCGCACATTCTAGGCGGCGGCTCGGAGGCCACGCGTGACATGCTGCTGCTCGACGTCACTCCGCTTTCGCTCGGCATTGAGGCGCTGGGCGGCGTGGTCGCCAAAATCATTCAGCGGAATTCGACCATTCCGGCCTCGGCCACCGAGCACTTCACGACCGGGGTTGAAGGCCAGACCAGCGTGGCGATCCACGTTGTGCAGGGCGAGCGCGAACTGGCGAAAGACTGCCGCTCGTTGGCGCGGTTTGACCTGAAAGGCATAACGCCGATGGCGGCAGGGCTGCCCCGCATCGAAGTGAAGTTCCTGATTGATGCCAACGGCATCCTGCACGTCAGCGCCCGCGAGCAGCGCAGCGGCAAGGAAGCGCAAATCGACGTCAAGCCGACGTATGGGCTGACCGATGACCAAGTAGAAAGCATGATCCTCGACAGCTTCGATAACGCCGAGGAAGATTTCCGAGCGCGACAGGCCATTGAGGCACGCAACGAGGCGCAGACCATCCTGGACGCCCTGGAAAAGGGCCGTGGCACGGAAGCGTGGGTGCAGCTTACGCCTGCGGAGCGCTCGCGCATTCACCGCCTGGAGCAGGAGCTGCTCGTGGTGCGCAACTCGGAGAACCATCATGCGATCCAGGCCAAGATTGCGGAATTGAATGAAGCTACATTGCGGCTGGCTGAATTGATGATGGATTCGGCAGTCTCCTCGGCGCTGAAAGGCAAGAGCATGGAATCGGCTGAAGTGGGCGACGCAATGAACGCACCGCATCCATTTGCGCCGGCGGAGATTCAGGAGACCAAGTAAGCCATTGCGCAATGCATGCGTGATTTGCGGCTGCCGATCAGCGGAGTGCGCAAATAATCGAGATCGAAAAACGAAGCGGGGAAGTGCAAACAATGCTTATGTCTGAAGAGAAATCTGAAACCGCGACCCTCGATGCTCCTCCGGCGCCGGGGCATGTGCGCGTCACGTTCCTGCCCGAAGGGCGCACGGTGGAGTTCGAGCACGGCAAGCTCGACTACAAAGACCATGGCAAGCCTGAGTCGCTGCTCGATATCGCGCTGAACCACGGTGTGTTCCTCGACCACGCCTGCGGCGGCAACTGCGCCTGCACCACCTGCCACGTGTGGGTGAAAAAAGGCGCGGAGCACCTGACCGAAATGGACGACGACGAGGCCGATCGCCTCGACATGGCCGCCGATCTTCAGCTCAACTCGCGCCTGGGCTGCCAGGCGGTGATCAAAGAGCCGGGCGAGATCGTGGTGGAGATTCCGGCGTGGAACCGGAACTACGTCTCGGAGCATCCCGAGGGCTGAAGCTCTACCGATCATCGCTGGTTTTGAACGCAGGAGGCGAAGCGCTCGCATTGGCGGCTCCCGCCGGCGGAAGCGCTGCGGCGCAATTGGAGAGAGGCATGGCTGACCAACTTACCTGGGAAGATGCTGAAGAGATCGGCATCCTGCTGGCCGAGAAGTTTCCCGATCAAAACCCGCTCGAGGTCCGCTTTACCGACCTGCACGAACGCGTGACGCAACTGCCCACGTTTGCCGACGATCCGAAGCGCTCCACCGAAGGCAAGCTCGAAGCCATCCAGATGGCGTGGTACGAGGAATACCAGGACGCGCAGGCCGGTTAGCGCTGCAACGGCGCTTCGCGCTTCGTTACTTCTGCATCATCTTCGGTGCAATTAGGCTTGAATTGCACTTGGGTTTCAGGTTATACAGACCACCTGCCCACTCCAACCAGGTCACCTGACTTTGTGGGAGACTGCGGCCGATTTACGCGGCGTTACCCGGCAGATTCAGCGTGTCTGCAAAAGTAAGGAGATTTTTTCCATGGCGACCTCCGTGTGGAAAGGGCACCTGACGTTTGGCCTGGTGTCGCTGCCCATCAAACTGTTCAGCGCGGCCCGCAGTGAAACCATCAGCTTCAACCAGCTCCACAAGAGCGACCACTCGCGCGTCAAGCAAGTGCTGTATTGCGCGGCAGAAGACAAGCCGGTTTCGCGCGAGGACCTGGTCAAGGGCTACGAGTACGAAAAAGGCCGCTACGTGATTGTGGATTCGGAGGAGATCCAGAAGGTAGCGCCGAAGACGGCGCAGACCATGGAAATTCTTGAGTTCGTAAAAACCAGCGAAATCGATCCCATTTATTTTGAGAGCTCGTATTACATGGCGCCCGATGCGGCCGGCGAGAAGGCCTATGCGCTGCTGTTTGAGGCGATGCGGCGCACCGGGTACGTGGGCGTGGCGAAGGTGGCGATGCACAGCCGCGAGCACATCGTGATCCTGCGCCCCGGCCAACAGGGCCTGGTGCTGCACACCATGTATTACGCCGATGAAGTTCGCAAGGTGGAGGAATTCCGCACCAACACGGAGCTGGTGGCCGATAAAGAGCTGGAACTGGCGCAGATGTTCGTGAAAACGCTTGAGGCGCGGTTCGAGCCTGAGAAGTACCGCGACGAATATCGCGAGAACCTGAAGGCGCTGATCCAGGCGAAAGTGGAAGGGCAGGCAATCGTTGAACCGGCGCCCGCGCCGCAGCTCGCGCCGGTGGTCGATATTATGCAGGCGCTGCGCGCCAGCATGGAGAAAATTGGCCAGAGGAAGCCGATGCAATCGGCCACGACGGAAGCGGCCGAGAAGCCAAAGCGCGCCAGGAAGGCCAGCGCGAAGTAGCCGCTAGAAATCCTTAACCACACCGGACACATTGCGCAGGGTGGCTGCTCTGCGGCATTGTGCCCGGTGTGGTTTGGTGTTTACGGCGCTTTTGCAATGATGCCGGCGATGTTGTGCTGGCCCAACATCTGGTTGAAGCTGGTAACGTCAGACGACATGATCTGCTGAATGTCGCGTTGCGCTTCATCGCCCTGCTGCTTGAGCAACTGCGCCACCTGCACCTGCTGCGTGGTGGGAGCAAAATCAGAGCTCGAGGCTTCGGATGCAAGGTAAGCGATCTTCTGCATAATCATGGGCGGCCAGCGAACGTCGTCCTGGCCGTGGCCGGTGAGCCGCATCTGAAGCAGCTTGCTCTCCACGCCCACCAGCTTGTCATTCAACTGCTGCGCCGACGTGCGAATCTGCTTGCCTACATCGTTGTTCACCAGTTCGCGCACCACGTTGTTGAGTTGCGCGCGCACCGATTCAACCTGGTTGATGGTGAGCGAGAGGCTTTCGTACTGCTGCATCAATCCAGTGACAAATTGGGTTTGCGCCTGGATGTCGGCCTCGGTCCCGGTGGAATGCGGGTCCTTGATCACGTTGATCTTGTGGCTTTCGTAGTCCTTATCGCCCACGGTCAGCTTCACGGTGTAGGTGCCGGGCGGGACCAGCAGGTTCATGCGGCCGAGGACGGGCGCATTGCGCCAGCCTTGCGGCCCCATGGGGTAATCGGGCACATAGTACGGCGGTGTGCGCAGGTGCATTTCAGTGGTGTAGTCGCTGCCCAGGTCCCACCAGTAGCGGTTAATTCCCGCCTTGAGTTCGCAGGCGCGCTCGCCCTGGACCGGCTGCGCCTTGGCCTCCGCGGTTGTGGGACCGAGCGGCGCAAGGGTTGCGGGCTGTTCGCTGCCTGGTGTGGTTGAAGGGGGCTGCGGCTTCGGAGTTCCGCCCATTTCTTCAGGAATCTCAGGGCCGGTCGACTTGGCCACGTCGGCTCGCGCCGGGCTGCACGCGATGGTACGGACAACTTTGCCGGCGGCGTCAGAAATGGTGATTTTAGCTTTCTGGTCGCTCGCCAGCGGCGCCTTCAGGTAGATGTTCAGGTCAGCGCCATAGGGCGGATTGTTGCCGGCGGTGGGGTCGTAGAACGGGGCCGCGGGGTGGGTGATATCGCGATAGCGGTAAGCGTCGCGCGGCGCGAACAGGTGCGCCGCCGCATTCAGCACGTCAGGCGTGAGCTGCTGGAAGGGCGAAACGTCATCCAGGATCCAGAAGCCGCGGCCATACGTGGCAAGCGCGAGATCGTGGAAGCGCTCCTGGTTGGCGATCCAATAAACCGGCGAGTGCGGCAGGTTGTTCTGCAGCGGCTGCCAGTTGGCGCCGTCGTTGAATGAAATGTAGAGGCCGTTTTCGGTGCCGGCGTAGAGCATGCCGCGCCGCACGGCGTCTTCACGCACGCAATGCACGTAGCTCAGCATTGAAGGCGGAATGCCGTTGGTGATCCTGGTCCAGGTGCGGCCGTAATCGTTGGTGCGGTAAATCCACGGGTCGCGATTGTTCATCTGGTGGCCGTCAACCGAGATGTAGGCGGTGCCCGCATCCCAGCGCGAGGCCTCAATGTTCGAAACCGTCAGCCACTCAGGCAGTCCGGGGATGTTCTTCGTGACGTTAGTCCACTCGCCGTTGCCGCGCTTCACCCACACCAGGCCATCGTTGGTGCCGGCCCAGAGCAGGCCGGGTTCCTTGGCCGATTCGGTGATGGCGAAGACCACGCCGGCGTATTCAACGCCGATGTTGTCAGGCGTAAGGCCGCCGCTGATGGTCATGCGGCTGCGGTCATTGCGAGTGAGGTCAGGGCTGATGACCTGCCAACTGTTGCCGCCGTCGGTGGTCATGTGCACAAACTGGCTGCCCACGTAAACGCGGTTGTGGTCTGCGGGCGAGATGGTCAGCGGAAATTCCCAATTGAAGCGGTATTTCACTTCGCCGGCCGCGTCGCCCGAGACATTTTCAGGCCACACTTCCACGTTGCGTGCCTGGTGGTTGCGCTTGTCATAGCGCATGGTGGCGCCTGAAACGCTGCCTGAGCCGGTTCCGCTCGACCAGATGATGTTGGGGTCAACCGGGTCCGGCACCGCGAAGCCGCTCTCGCCGCCTTCAATCGGCCGCCACTCGGCGCGGCTGATGGGGCCGCCCTGATCGCCCGATCCAAAGAAGCTGAAAAATTCAAGGCTGTTGCTGGGCCCGGAATACGACGAACCATCCTGCCGGTTGCCGTAAACGTTGTAGGGAATTTGATCGTCAACCGTGACGTGATAAATCTGCGCGATGGGAAGCTGGATAAAGTCCCAGGAATGGCCGCGGTTGAGCGTGATGCTGACGCCGCCATCGTG